>JBAXTC010000076.1:0-17357 GCA_037130375.1 Verrucomicrobiota bacterium
TTACCTCGTGAGTTTGTTCTTGAAGCGCTGGTGGTGGGCATTGCTGACTGTGGCCGTTGTCGTTGGCCTTTGCCGGCTCCGCTTTGACGTTGATATTCTCAATTTGCTGCCACCGGACGAGCCAACCGTCCAGGGCCTGAAGCTCTACCAGAAGCACTTCACCAACGCGCGGGAACTGGTTGTCACCCTCCGTGCTCCCGAAACCGAACGGGCGGAGCGGTTGGCGGGCGCGCTGTCAGCCCGCCTTCGCCAGCAGACGAACCTGGTCGCAAGTGTATCCTGGCAACCACCCTGGATGGAAGAGCCCGGGCAAATGGCGGAGCTACTGGCCTGCCTGTGGCTGAATCAAGCGCCGGAATCTTTCGGAGAGTTGACCAACCGGCTGGCGCCCGACCGACTGAAGTCGGTATTGACCCAAACCAAGGAGATGCTCACTACTTCCATGTCGCCCATGGACATGGCCCGGCGCGCGTTCGACCCCTTCGACTTGCTGGACATGCCGGGACTAACCAACTTGAGCAGTTCCTCCCTGCAACAGGGGCAGCAGATGTTCTCCTCCTCCGGGGGCAACTTCCGGTTGCTCTTCGTGCAAGCCAGCATGGATTTGGCCAGCTACCGTGCTTGTGCGACTTGGTTGAAAGCCATACATGCAGTGGTGGACGATCTGCGGGCCGAGCAACCGAAAGAGGAATGGGAGGGCGTGGTGATTCGATATACCGGCCGCCCAGTATTCGTAACCGAAATCGCCTCGAGTATGCAGCGCGACATGTGCGGCTCGGTGGTCGGGACGTCCGTAATCATCGCCATACTGTTCTGGCTGACTCACCGGCGGTGGCTGCCAATGCTCTGGCTGCTGACGTTGTTGGCGTTGATCCTGGTCGCGACTCTGGCGCTGGGCGGGCTGATCCTGGGCACGATCAGCGTGGTGAGCATGGGATTTGCCGCCGTGCTGCTGGGCTTGGCGGTGGATTATGCCGTGGTGCATTACCAGGAAGCGCTGGCCCACCCACAGTTATCGGTGCCGGAGATTCGCCGTGCCATCGCGCCGAGCATTCTTTGGGCGGCCATCACTACCATGACCGCTTTCCTAGTGCTGAACCTTGGCGGATTGCCCGGCTTGGGGCAACTGGGTTCACTGGTGGCCATCGGCGTCGGCTTGGCGGCTTTAGTCATGGTGATGATCTATTTGCCCCCTCTGTTCCCGGGACGCCGCAAGCCGCCTCCGGATCACACCCCGCCCGCCTGGTGGACTTATTTCATTCCTCCGCAGACTGCGGCGGCGACAGGCAGCAGGGCCGGCGTCTCGCCTGCCCCGGATTCTGATGCGAGCCGCCCCGGGGACAGGCGACACCCCTGCCCTGCTCCTGCTCCTGCTCCACGTGCGGCTTTAGCTTTGACGGCTTTGGTTCTCGTCGCCACGTGCGTCGTGCTATGCTTCCACCGCCCCGGACTCGACCGAACCGGGGACGCCCTGCGGCCACAGCACGGCGAGGCCGAAACGGCACTCAAGGAGATGACATCCGAAATGGGGCTGCCGCCGGAGCCGCTCTGGGTCATCATCTCCGGCCACCAGGAACCCGATGTTTTTCGGCGCCTGACCGCTGCCGAGGGATTGCTGAACAGCGCGGTTTCAAATCATGTTATCAGCGCGTTTCTGCTGCCGAGCGCGATGTGGCCGCGCGCCGAGTATCAGGCTGCCAACCGGTTGACCGCTGCGTCGTTGGCGAGGCTGGGGCCGACGTTGCGGGAGGCAGCGCTCGGTGAAGGCTTCACCACCAACGCTTTGATCCTGACGGAAGAATTGGTCCGGACCTGGGCGCGCGCAGGAGCCAGCACGGATGTGGTCTGGCCGACCAACCAAGTGAGCCAGTTTCTCTTCAAAAGGTTCGTCGCGCGGACCCCCGACGATTGGCTGGTGATGGGCCTGATCTATCCGGCGACCAATAAGGTCGAAACTGCGTCCCTGGCTGAATTATCCACCCGGTTATCCGAAAACCATGCTTTGCTTTCCAGTTGGGAATTGCTCGGGGCCACGACGCTGAATCGAGTGCGAGCGAAATTGTGGCAGGTCGTGACGCCCATGGTTGTGCTGGTGCTGGCTTCTCTTTGGTTTGCCTTCCGCCGGGCAACCGAGATTCTGCTTGGCGTGGCGGTTTTGCTGCTGAGCGGGTTGTTCTTGCTGGCAACGATGGCTGTGACTGGCTGGTCCTGGAACTTGCTGAACCTCATGGCGTTGCCGCTCATGCTGGGCACAGGGGTGGACTATAGTATCTTCATTCAACTGGCTTTACGCCGACATGGCGGGAACCTCCATCTGGTTCGGCGCTCCATTGGGCGGGCACTGTTGCTATGCGGGGGCACGGCGATGGCGGGATTTGGTTCGTTGGCCTTGTCCAGCAACCCAGGCATGGCCAGCCTGGGCAAGGTCTGCGCGGTTGGCATTGGCGCCAACATGCTGATTTCGGTGTTTCTGCTGCCGGCTTGGTGGGCAGCGCTGGACCCGAGGGCCGGGAAGCCCCTGCATCGTTAGTCACCGATCACCTTGGGCCCAAGGCGGATTCAAGAACCTGCAAAATCGTAGCCGCTGACGGGAGTCGGCGCACTTTTCCTCAATTACTGAGATTAGCGCCGACTGCCGTCAGCGGCTACGATTTCTTGAAACCACCCTGCCTTGGGCCAGTTATTAGCAAATCCGGCGTGCATTCGAGCCTCGGATTTGGCAGGATTCGCATCAATGGCATCCATTCGTTTCCATTTGGCCGAAGCATGGGCAACAGGAATCCTGCGCCCGCTGCGGCGTTACCTTTGGATTCCGCTGTTCGTCGGAGCATCTTTTTCCCAGGCTGCCGGCCTTGATGCGCAGTTTGAGCGCTGGTTCACCGCGCAGACCAACATACAAAGTTGGTCTGCCGATTTCACCCAGACGCGTTCGCTCAAGGTGCTAACCCAGCCGCTGGTTGCCACCGGCAAGGTCTGGGTAGCGGTGCCGGACCGGTTCCGTTGGGAGATGGGCCAGCCGCCGCAGACCATCGCCCTTCGCCAGCCGACCCAATTGCTGCTCATCTATCCTCGGCTCAAGCGAGCTGAAAAGTACCCGCTCACCGACGTATCCCCTGGCCCGTTGAAAGACGCGCTAGCCCTTCTGGACGCAAGCTTTCCCCGCGACCGGGCGACCATGGAAGGGCGCTTTCGCCTGCTGTCGGCAATGGAAACCAATTCGACCCTCCAGGTCAGGCTCCAGCCCAAGAGCGCTTCCGCCCGCAAATTCATCAGCGAGATATTGATCGGCTTCCGGACAAACGACTTCTCAATTGCGGTCACCGACATGAAGTTCGCCGATGGCTCGAGCCTGCGCAACGATTTCACCAACACAGTGATCAACCAGCCGATTGCCCCGGAAACGTTCGATCCGAATCTGGGAGCGGACATCACCGTGGTTGAACCGCTGCGAAAATGAGAGCCTGGCGCACCGGAGGCATCAGGGACTTCGCGGACGCCAGAAGGCGAAGCCAAAGAAGAGCATCCCGCAAAGATTGATGCCGGTGATGTAGCCGAGCTTGTAGATTCTCCCCTCGTGGTGCTCAGCGAAAATCGGGACATCCTTTCCCATCAGCAGGTTCGGCAAGGCCATCGGCATCAAGGCCCCATGCATCATGCCAACGCCAAAGCCGGCCACACGCTCGGGTCCGTAAAATCGGGGCTCTGCCCAGCCGTGAACCAAGGCAAAGAAAACCATCAGCAGGGTCAGGGCGCCAGCCTTCATCAACGCCTCCTTCACCCACGGGCGTGGGACGGGCGCTGCACTTTGGCCTGGAATGGGGGCTGCCATGTCTTCCAGCATGTTCCAGCGCGGCAGCGCAGGGCAAGAAGATATTCCTGACCATTCCCAGCCTTCCAGCTTGACGGAGTTTGGAAGCAGGCGATAATGCAGTGAATGACCAGACCTGAAAGTTATTTGCTTGTGGCTAGAGCATCGGCCGAATTCACGCGCCGGGCGGCCTCTCTTATGGCAGCCGTCGCTGCCGCCAAGGCAAATTGCTGCAACCGTGTCACACGCTCAACCCACCGATGACCCCGGAGAAGGATTCCAAGACGATTACCGAGCAGCTCTGCCAGTTCGCACGCACGAACTTCGTTGCTGGCGGAGCAGATTTTGATGAGCACACTCCGCTGGCGAAAGCCGGGATAGATTCCTTCGCGCTGGTAGAACTGCTGCTGTTCTCAGAACGCGACCTCGGCGTCTGTGTGCCGGCTTCGCACCTGACGGGCAACAATCTGACCTCGGTGGCCACGCTCGCCTCGTGTATCGCCGAGTTGGCGCGCAACGGCCACTCGTCACCGACGGCCCCGGAGTAGCGGCTCTCGCAGGGCGAGGTCGAAAGCATCCATGTCAGATTTGCCGCGCCAGATTCGGTTGGCTGCTGGTGACTATTTCATGCATGGCCAGGACCGCCGAATGCGGCGATACGGGCTGCCGGGCAACGTCTGCCGTGTGGCGCTTCGATTGGATGGCGGCTTGGATACGGATCTGCTGCGCCAGCGCGTTGCGACTTCACCCATCCTGGACTGGCTGGCACGCGTGCGCATCATTCGGTCGTTTCCGTTTCTCCTCCCGCGTTGGCGCGCGGCGGCAAAGCCGAGAACGATTTTCCATGAGCATAATGAGCCGGCTACCAACGGAAGCGAGCCGGGGATGTTGCCGTCGGCGGTAACGGAGAGGGATTTGCACGCTGGTGAAGGCCCGGCGCTGGCGTTGGACTTGGTCTGCCATGCGGATGGGACGAGGCACTTGGTCTTTTCCTGGAACCATGCCCTTCTGGACGCGCGTGGCGCGGAACTGATATTGCGTCATCTGAATGCGGGCGGCGCTGTGAAAGAGCCGCCCACCATCGAGAATTTGATCAACCCCGCCCAGAGGGAGTGGAGCCTATCCAAGTGGTGGGGCAACATGAAGCTGGCGCGCGGTTCGATGAAATGGCTCCGCACCTCCGGCCGCGAACCGCTCTTCACGCTGTTACCGGGGGCGCAGCCAACCGGCCCCTGCCGCGGCCAGTGCCGCGTTATTTCGTTCAGCGATGCCGAAGCGGCGCGCATCGACGTGCGTTGCCAGGTTCTCAACGCGGGTTTCCGACGCAGCCATTTCTACCTGGCGGCCTCGATCCGAGCCCTGCACGCCATTGCGCAGCGCCGGGGGAACAAGGACGGGGCCTATTTGGTTCCCGTGCCACATGATATGCGCCGGCGCGGCAGCAACGGCCCCATCTTCTCGAACCAGCTCTCGATCCTCTTTTACCGCATCGAGAACAGCCAAGCCGACAACCTGGGCGCCATCATCGGCGAGCTGACCCGCCAGATGATGGACCAAATCCGTAACCGCTTCCCCGAATGCTGCATGGCGGCGCTGGATATGTTCAAGCCGCTGCCGCTGGATTACTATGTGCGTCACCTGGGGCAGCCCACCGGCGGCAAGTTCGCCAGCTTTTGCTTTTCTGATTCAGGCGAGACCTGCGCCGGGATGAGCGACATGCTGGGCGGGCGGATAAAAGAAGTCACTCACATGGTGCCGACCTGGCGGCCGCCGGGGTTGACCGTATTGTTCTGGAGTTTCAGCGGCCGACCCTGCGTCCTGTTGGCGTGGGTCGATGACTGTTTGAGTCCTGCCGAAGTCGACACCCTGGAAGAGGGTCTGCGCTCGGCCTTATTGGAGGAGGGAATCTCATGAAAGTGCTGTTGGTGGCAACGAATCGCGAGCGCTCACCCTATCCGGTGGCGCCGCTAGGGGCGCTGTGTGTTGCAGCCGCCGCCCGAACGGCCGGTCACGATGTCGAGTTCCTGGATCTGGGATTGTCCCAGGCACCACACAAGACCCTGGAGAAGGCCCTTCAAGCGAACGAATACCAGGCGGTGGCCTTTGGCATCCGCAACCTGGATAATTGCTGGGCGTTTGCGCCGCGTTTGTATTTCGACGATGTGCGTCTGCTGGCGGAAACGGTGCGGCGTTGCTTCAAAGGGCCGCTAATCCTGGGCGGCACTGGCTTTTCGGTCGCGCCACACGGCTGGATGCAGCGGATCGAGGCCGATTGCGGCGTTATCGGCGAGGGTGAACGTGCTTTCCCGGAAGTGCTCGCGAGGCTGGAGGCCGGGCGTCCGTTGGAGGGGATTGACGGCGTCATCACCACACCGAAAAACGGCAGCCCGGTCAGCGAACTCTCTGCCCCCGTAATCGAGCGATTGAGCGATCTGCCGTTGCCGGCCCACGATTTGTGCGGTTACGCGCGGTATCTGAACCGGGGCGGGTTTGTGGGCGTGCAGACCAAGCGCGGTTGTCCGCTTGGGTGCGTCTATTGCATCTACCCCCAATTGGAAGGCAAGCGTTACCGGCTGCGTCCGCCAGAATCCGTGGTCGAGGAAATAGAAAAGGTGGTCGTGCGTTCGAAGTTGCAGCACTTCTTCTTCGTTGACAGCGTTTTTAACGATCCTCGAAAACACGCCTTGGCGGTCTGCAGGGAACTCGCTCGCCGGCGGTTGCCCATGCAATGGACGGCCTTCTGCAACCCGTTGGGGTTCGACGAGGAAATGGCTCGCGCGATGGCCGAAGCCGGATGCACCGGGGTCGAGTTTGGTCTGGATGTCGCCACGCCCAAGATGCTGGAGGCCCTGGGCAAACCTTTTGGGCAGGACGAGATCAAGATTGCATTGAAGGCAGCGCGCGATGCCGGCTTGCCCTTTGTGCTCTACATGCTCTTCGGCGGTCCTGGCGAGACGTGGGCGGATGTCCAAGACACGCAGTCTTTCCTGAACGGGTGTGCGCCTGCCAATGCGGTTTTCGCTTCGTTTGGCATCCGCATTTACGAAGGCACCACGCTGGCCGGGATCGCCAGGCAGCAGGGCGTGCTGACACCGGACCAAGATCTCTTCAACCCGGCCTATTACCTCTCAACCGCGATGGTCGAGCGTACGGTGGAGAACCTCGACCGCATCTCGCGGCAACGCGCGGAGTGGACCTCGCCGGCGGATTGGCGCAGGCCAATGATGCTCTGGGCGCAGAAGGTCATGGTTCTGCTGAAGGTGCGGCCGCAGTGGAAATATATTCAGGGGTATGGTCAGCACATGAGACGGTGGCTCAAGTGAGCACCATCCTCCGAACCGATGCTGCCAGCATTTCCTGCGATGTGCTTGTCATCGGCGGAGGAGCGGCGGGCGTGGCAGCGGCCACCGCGGCTGGACGCGCTGGCGCGCGGGTCGTGTTGTTGGAGCACTATGGTTTTCTAGGTGGCCTGGCCACCGCTGCGCAGGTGGGCACCGTCTGTGGGCTGTATCTGCGGGACAGCGTCAACGCACAAGCCACGCCGGTCGCCGGTCGGTTTGTGCAGGAATTTGCTGCCCGCCTGCAGAGGGTCGCCGGTCGGGCCCCGATGCGGTTGGATGCCGGCCTCTGGGTGTTACCGTTCTCCATCCCCGCCTTCGCGCAGGTGGCGGACGCGCTGGTGAATGAGACTGGAAACGTCACACTGGTGTTGCACGCAACGATGACTGAAGCATACGCCGAAGGCCCGCGACTGGTCGAAGTGCGCACCCTGGCCTGGAACGAGTCGCTGGTTGTCCGCCCTGGCGCCGTAGTGGATTGCAGCGGAGAGGCAACCGCAGCCGCGCTGGCCGGTGCCGGGGTCGAAGATGGCGCTGCCGACCAAGCCCCGGCATTGGTTTTTTGCTTCGAGGATGTCGATCTCTCTCTGGCGGACCGCGGCTTGCTCGAAGTGCGGCGTGAATTACGCCGGGGGGTGGAGAAGGGTTGCTTGCCTGCTGTCTGTGAACGGCTGTCTTTGGTTCCCGGCACCGGCGGCGACGGTCGCCTCACGCTGAAGCTCAATCTGGCCGCCACCAACTCGAGCCTTCCTCCCTGGCAGCAAGTCACTGCGTGGGAACGCAAGGCCCGGGCGTTGGTGTATGAACTCCATCGTTTCCTTGTCGAAAACACCGCCTCGTGCCGGAACGCCCGCCTGTGCTCGGTAGCTCCGCAGATCGGCATTCGCTCAGGTCGCCGCATCCGGGGCCGTGCAAGGCTCGCCGACGCGGATGTGCTGAGCTGTCGCAAGTCCGCCCTCGGTATCGCCCGCGGTAGCTGGCCGATGGAGCGATGGGGGGATGGTCTTCGACCGGAAATGGCTTATTTCGCCGAGCACGACTACTATGAAATCTCTTTGGACTGTCTGCGCTCTATGGAACTGGATAATGTTCTCGCTGCCGGCCGCTGTTTCTCGGCGGCAGCAGGGGCAATGACCTCGGCCCGGGTCATCGGCACCGCGTTGGCTACGGGCTGGGCGGCAGGAACCGCCGCAGCGTTTCAAGCCTTGGGCAGGCCGCTCGATGAGGCAGTGGCAACCATCCGGCAGCAAATGAGTTAGTGAAGAGCAGGAGTAAGGATTAAGTTAAGATTAGGATTCAGATCAGAATGAACGTTTACGACACCCTCTCTCATGCCGCCCGGCAATGGCCCGCGCGGACGGCGATCATTGATGCCGCGGGCGCGCTGGATTACCAGTCGCTCTGGCGCGAAATCGAGGCGGTCCGGGTCCAACTCGCCCGGTTGGATGTGCGCGAGGGACAAGGCGTGGGGATACGGGCGCGCAACGGACGGGCGTTCGTCATCGGCGCGCTGGCGGCGCTGGGTTGCGGCGCGGTGGTGATGCCCATCCACCACCAGATGAAACCGGACGAGTTGACGGATATGCTGGCGCGCGCTCCCCTGTGCGTGATTCTGGACGATGGCTGCGGTCCGGCCCAAACTGGCGCGACTGCGCACAACCTTGAGTTGCCAGGTGGCAATGGCTTGCATTTTACGCGGCTGGACGGCCCGCAACTCCCGCTGGCACCAGGAATCCAGGACGCCGCCTTTATACGGTTCACTTCCGGAACAACAGGCGCCGCCAAAGGTGTTGCTCTGACGCACCGTGGAGTGCTCGAGCGAACTCGCGCCGCCAACACCGGCCTAAAACTGACTTGCGAAGACACCGTGCTCTGGGTTCTGCCGATGGCTTATCACTTCTATGTTTCCATCCTCCTTTACCTCGAGGCCGGGGCCACCGTCGTGGTCAGCGCCGATTACCTGGCTGAGAGCATTCTGGACGCCGCCTCGAGACACAATGCCACCTTTCTTTACGTAACTCCGATGCATGTGCGCATGCTGACTGGCGAACCATCGGGACGCGCCCTGCCGCCCTCCCTCAAGCGCGTAATGTCGGTTTCCAGCCGTCTGCACCCCCAGGCCGCCCGGGATTTCCTGGCGCGCTATCGCGTGCCGGTGTCACAGGGCTATGGCATCATCGAGGTGGGGTTGCCCATCATGAATATCGAGGACGCTGCAGAGCATCCCGAGGCGATCGGCCGCCCGCTGGCGGCTTTTGACGCGGCGATATTCGACGAAACGTTGACGCCAGTGGGTGAAGGTAAAACTGGACAACTCGGCTTGCGTGGTCCCGGCATGTTTGCCGGCTACCTGAGCCCGCCACGGCTGCGCGATGAAGTCCTGCACGACGGCTGGTTTCTGACTGGCGACCTCGCGCACCACGACAGCGCCGGACGAATCGTCCTCGACGGGCGGACTTCCTCCGTGATCCATGTCGCCGGCCTGAAGGTCTTTCCCGAGGAGGTCGCCGCCGTGCTGGACCACCACCCGGCAGTGCTTCGTTCGCGTGTGACCACCCGGGCTCACCCACAAATGGGCGAAATCGTCCACGCCGAAGTGCAGTTGCGCAGTGGTGGCCCCGCAACCACCCGGGAAGACCTGCTCTCGTTTTGCCGCCGCCGCCTCTCGAGCTATAAAGTGCCGACTTCGCTCGATTTGGTGGCCGAACTCAACCTGACCCTCAGCGGCAAGGTGCGCCACGGATGAAGCGGAGAAATGGACTGTACCCGCTACACGCGCAGAATGAGCTAAATCACCCTTTCGCCGGCGTCTGATGTGAGCAAATCCTCTTTAGAAACCGCTGCCACTGGCGATGATAAGATTATCATCATCGGCGGCGGCATTGCCGGACTCGCTTGCGGGTGTTACCTCCAGATGAACGGTTACCGGACTGAGATATTTGAAGCGAACAACTCCCCCGGCGGGTTGTGCGTCGCCTGGGACCGGGGGCCATACACCTTCGACGGTTGCCTGCGCTTCCTGGTCGGCACCAATCCCTCTTCAACATTCTACAAGGTATGGAAGGAACTGGGCGCGATCAATGGCCGGGAGATACTGCATCGCAAAGAAATTCTGCGCGTCGAGGACCTGGAGGGTCAGGCCCTCTCGGTGTCCGCCGATCTGGACCAGCTCGCGCGTGACTTTAAACAGATCGCTCCGGAGGACGCCGTCCTCATCGATAAACTTGTGCGTGCGGCGCGGTGTTGCGCCCCGCTTGAGCCCCCGGAGAAAGCGATGGAACTCATGACCACTTGGGAAAAGACCCGGATGCTGTTCAGCTTTCTTCCCATGCTGCTCACCCTCGGGACATGGAAGAATCGCGAAGTCGCCTCGTATGTAGCGCGTTACAAAAACCCGCTCCTCCGCGAAACGTTGATGGTCGTAGCTGGCCACCCCCGCATGTCCGCGCTCGTGCTGGTGATGATGCTGGGGTGGGGCGCCCGGAAAAATGCCGGTTACGTTACCGGGGGATCGCGGGCCTTTACGCGAGGGATAGCCAGCCGCTATGCCCGCCTCGGAGGGGTCGTGCGCTATAATACGCAAGTGACGTCGGTAACCGTCGAGAACAACCGGGCCACCGGCGTGCAATGCGCCGATGGAACGGTGGTTCCCGCCACCGCGGTGGTTTCCTGCGTGGACGCCCACACGACGATTTTCAAGATGCTCGAGGGCCGTTATGTCAACCGCCAGATCCAATACCTCTACAAGAATTGCGAGGTTTTTCCCGGCCTGCTCCAGGCATCACTCGGCATCAACCAGGCATTCCCGGACGCGCCCCAAACGCTGAACCTGCCTCTCTCGCGCCCCCTCAAGGTGGACGACATCAACCAGCATGAGCGGCTGGAGGTCAGTGTGCATGGGCCGCAATCGGGATTCTGTCCAGCCGGCAAGACGGTGATGATCGTCAGGCTGTTTACCCGCTACGAGTATTGGGTCGATCTCAAACACCACCACCCAAACGATTACGTGAAGGCAAAGGAGAACATCGTCCGTGAGATCGCCGGTATTCTCGACCGGAGGTTTCCGGGCGTGGTGGCGCACCTGGAGCAGGCTGACCTGGCAACCCCGGCTACCTTTGCGCATTTCACCGGCAATTGGCAAGGCAGCTTCCAAGGCTGGCTCCCCACGCCGCGAATCCTCGGCCGCCGACTCCCTCGCACTTTGCCTGGACTGAAAGACTTCTACCTGGGCGGCCACTGGCTGGACCCAGGCGGCGGACTGCCCCCAGCCGCGCTTTCGGGCCGCTATATCGCCCAGGTGATCTGCGCCCGGGATGGGAAGGTGTTCACGACGACCCAGGCATAGGATTAAGCCATGATACGCATTGAGATTTGTGTGGATTCCGCAGCGGGAGCGTTTGCGGCAGAGCGTGGCGGGGCTGACCGGGTGGAGTTGTGCGGCAATCTGATCGAAGGCGGAACAACGCCTAGCGCGGGCTGCATCAAGGCAACCCGACGCGGGTTGAAGATCGGTTTGCAGGTGATTATCCGGCCACGCGGAGGCGATTTTCTCTACAATGATACGGAAATGGAAGTAATGCAGGAGGACATCCTCATGGCCAGGAAACTGGGTGCGGACGGGGTGGTGATCGGTTGCCTGATGGCCAACGGAGACATCGACCGCCAACAGACTGGCGAATTGATGGAGTTGGCCCGGCCGATGAATGTGACCTTTCATCGCGCCTTTGATATGTGCCGTGATGCCAGGCAGGAGTTGGAGACACTGGTTGATTTGGGTGTGGACCGGCTCTTGACCTCCGGGCAGGAATCCACGTGCCTGGAGGGTATCGACCTGATCGCCACCTTGCAGCAGCAAGCAGCCGGGCGGATTATTGTCATGCCAGGGGGCGGCATCACGCCGCAAAATATTCAGAGAATCGTGGCCGGCACCGGCGTGAGCGAAGCGCATCTGAGCGCCCGTTCTTCGGTTGAAAGCGGCATGGGTTACCGGAACCCGCGGGTGTATATGGGCGGCACACTGCGCCCGGCGGAGTTCACATGGAAAACAACGGACGAGCGCGTGGTGAGGAGCGTCGTCGAATCCTTGCGCAAAGAACCGTGAGATGGAACAGGGCATCGGAGAGTTTCACTCGGCAGGGCGCGTCAGATAGACCACCCGGCTGAGCCAGTTCTCGCGCCTCCCCGTTTCCCACAGTTGGGCCAGTGCTCGAATGATGCCGCCAAAGTCATTCTGCCGAATGGTCTGGTCGTCTATGAAGATGACTCCGCTATGCGAAATCCCTTGCTCCGCCCAGGATTTCAGCAGCGGCACGATGGTCGCCTGGTCGTAGGTCACCAGGGTGAGTTTGTGCTGGTGCGCCTCCGTGAGCAGCAGATCATCGGGAACGCCTGACAGTCTGCCGTCTTGCCATTCCAGGACCGACGCCATGTTGCCCCCAGGGCACTTGACCAGGAACTGCTTTGCAATGCGGGGCGACAAATGCTCGTCAAGGAGGAGACGGAGCATCTACTTTTTGCCCTTTCCAGCGGCGGCACCCGCCTCAATAAGCTCGGCCTGGGGCAACATATTCGAGAGTTTGGCGAAATCGTAAGAGGCATTGTCCTTAATCGCCGCCTCAATCTCGTCTGGAAACGCTTTGGCGTAGTTTAGGGCGGCTTGAATCTGCAAAGGCGGACGCGCCAGGTGTTCCGCTGTCTTTTCGACATCATTGCCGTAGAGGCGGGCGATCTTCACTACCATCCAGACCGACAAACGTGTCCCTTGGATGAAGGCCTGCCGGCCAACTGGGGTGTCACGGAAATCCATGAAGGCAAACTCGGCCCGCCGCAAGCCTTCCTCGACCAGGAGGGCTCCGGTCTCGCTCGGAGAACGACCGAGGCGTCGGGACATTTTTTCAAGGCGTTCTTCCTGGCTCTCTTCCATTCGCATGCTGACCACACTAGTCTTGGGCATAAACTATATAACGCTAAACATTGTAAGCAGTGTAACTAAAGAGGGTGGTTGCGTCAACGTTACTCGCCACGGTAAGGCTGGCCCGCCCGAAAGGCTTCGAGCATCGCCGCCATTCTCGCTGCCAGGGGTCCCTGGCTGCCTTTCGCGAGTTCCTGCGCCCGCTCCACATAAGCGACGGCTTCCTGGAACTGGCCCGCCTCAGCGTAAGCGGCCCCGAGAGTGGCCAGAGGAGCCGGACTCTCGTACCGGGTCAGGTCGCAGGCCCGCGTCGCTAATTGCACAGCCTCGGTCCCGTTACGGAATTGGGCGTCGGAGTGGGCCGCCAACAACCAGGCGAGGTTATTGAGGGCGGGGATGAAGGCCGGCTGCAATCGCAACGCTTCGCGGTAGTGCGCAATCGCCTCCGCAGTCCGGCCCAGTTTCCGGCAACTGATCGCGAGGTTGTTCTGTGCGGCGGCGTTGTCGGGTCGCAGACGCACGGCATCCTCAAACTGTCGCACAGCTTCTTCATGTTTGCCTTGCTGGGCCAGCACGTTTCCGAGGTTATTGTGCGCTCCCGCGTCCTCGGGATGGAGTCGAAGCACTCGTGCAAAGGCCTGCCCGGCTTCCTCCAGCCGCCCCTGGCGACCGCGGATGATCCCCAGTTGGAGCCGCGCGGCGGCATGGTCGGGCTGGACCTCGAGCACATGGTCGAATTGCTCCGCGGCTTCAGCCAGCTTGCCCTGGTCCATAAGCGCTGTGCCCAGGCCGCAACGCGCGGCGTCCAGGTCCGGTCGCAATGCCACCGCCGCCTCGAAACTCCGCACCGCCTCTGCTGCGTTGCCTTGTTTGAGCAGTGCCCGGGCATAATTGGCGAGCGCGATGTAATTTGCCGGCGTCACCTGCAGTGCGTGCCCGAAAAGTTGTTCGCTGTCTTTCCAATAACCGACCTCCTGACGCGACGCCGCCGCGCACGTCACCAGCACCAGGCTCGACGCCACCGCCAAAGACGCCTGGGGCAGCCGCCAGCGGGTCGTGGCGGGCGAGACACCAACCGCCGCCACCACGCCCCAGGCCACCATCACGAACAAGCCTATGAGCGGCAAGTAGGTGTAACGGTCCGCCATAAGCTGCATGCCTACCTGCACCAAACCGATTACTGGCACCAGCATCCCCACAAACCAAAACCAGCCTACTGCCAGGCAGGGCTGGCGTCGGATGCGACACACGACCCAAGCCGTGACGGCGATCAGCACCGCGCCTGAGGTGATCAGGGTGCCCACTGGCACCGTGCCTCCTATCGGATACAGCACCGCCAAATCGACTGGCCAGAACGTCTTGCGCAGATAGCCCCCATAAGCAGCGAGGGCGTTAGCCAGACGTTGGGGCAAGGAAACGACCCCCATGGGCACCACCGCCCCGCCTCCCGTCTGCGCCCATAACGTCACGGCGCACGAGCCGGCAGACAAGGCAAAGAAGGGGAGCTTTTCCAGGAAAAGGGGAAGAAGAGTATTGAGTGTTGAGTGTCGAGTGTCGAGTTCAAAGCGGCGGAGGGGCCAATAGTCGAGGAGCAGGAGGACAAACGGCACCGTCACCAACATCGGCTTGCTCATCAGGCCCAAAGCGAAGAGGACCAGCGCCAGGACGTAATAAAATGAGCGTGGAGGATAGCCGAGAGCGTGAAACGTGAAACGTGAGGCGTGTGGTGTGTTGCTCGCCGCGGGATTTTCGTCACTCGCCGCCTCCTTGCCGGCTTTAGACTTCTCGACGTATTTCGCATAGGCCCCCAGCGTGAGCATGAAAAAGAACGCGCTCAGTACATCTTTGCGTTCAGCGACCCAGGCCACCGACTGCACGTGCAACGGGTGCAGCGCAAACAGCCCCGCCACAAAGGCGCTGCGCCAAACCGCACCCGTCATGCGCTGGAGCAACAGGAACAGCAGCACCGCGTTGGCTGTGTGAAACAGGAGGCTCGTCAGGTGATGCCAGCCAGGTTCCAACCCGAACAGTTGCACATCCAGGATATGCGACAGCCAGGTGACCGGATGCCAGTTTCCGGCCGCGCCAGTGCGGAGGGCCCACCCCACGGTTTCCCAGGTCAACCCCTGCTGCACCTGGACGTTCTCGGTCAAATAAAACGGATCGTCGTAGCTGACAAAATCGTGGCCGGTCTGCGGCCAGAATGTGATGAGGGTTGCCGCACCCAGCATCAAACAGATCGCAATCGTGCGGTGTGTCTTGTTCGTGAGGTCCATCAATCCGGGCTATTTTCGCGAACTGCGGCCTTTACTTCAACCCGAATCCGGCGGGCCAGGTCATTCTTCCAACAGGGAAGGCGAGCGTCCTCGCCCTCCAGAATCATGTTCTGATACACATCGAAGCTTCCGTTGACATCCGGTGCGCAATGACTAACATTAATCAAAGTCGCCGGGCGGCGTGTTCGTCTATCGGTTAGGACACGGCCCTCTCAAGGCTGAAAGACGGGTTCGATTCCCGTACGCGCTACCACCCCTGACTTTCAAGGACTTGCGACGATTGTGCGCTCTGAAAAGCCACACTGCACACGCTTTTGAGATGCCAGCCGAATTGCCACCGCCACGTTCGCGGATGATTCCAGCACGCCGATCCAATTCCAAACCTGGGATTCCGCAACTGGGGCGGCACCCGGATTGGAGGGCTGCCATTCTTGGCCCAGCCCGTCAACGTGGCGGAGGTGTTGCGATGCCTGAAGCAGTTCCTGCCATTTATCACTGCAAGATTTAGCGCTGGCCTGCTCCTGTTTTGCAAACTACGGTGGGTGTATGAAACTCCAGCAAGGGCAGACTTGGAAATGCGGCGAGGAATTTGTCCGCATCGTGCATCTGGAACGATTGGAAGTCGGCTATAAATCCTTCAAGAGCCTCAAGAGCAGTGCCGGGAAGCATCAACATGCCAGCAAAAAGGACTTCTGCCGGATGCTCAAACGCGCCACGCTGCTCACCGGCAACTCCGAATTGCAAATCCCAGAGTGAACTGGTGGGGCGGTGCGGTGAAGGATTTGGAGCCGTAACCGCTCCAACAGCCAACTAAGCCGAACGTTCCACCCCACCAAATGCAGCAGTGTTGACAGGAACACGAACGTCGGGAATAGACTTAGCGCCCGAAAAGAGTATTTCTTGAGTGCTATCGGGCGATATGCCATTTTGGCGAGCAATTGAGCGCGAAAATGGCCGATTCCGACCTGACTTGGCACGACTGATTTATGCTGAAAGCTGAGAAGTTGAATGTTTGGCAAGAGGCCATCAGTTTGGCCGCTGTTGCCGATGCGATCACTCTCGCGTTTCCCGAGGCGGAGCGATTTGGTTTAATTCTGGACCACGCCTGATACCCCTAACTCTCAACCATCATCCAATGCGCCCGTTTCAAATCATCTTCAATCCCACCAGCGCTGCAGAGCTGGCACGGATGCCCAAAGAACTGCAACTGCAAATCCTCGGCGAGTTCCGCGGCCTGCCCCAACAGGTCATGCATACCGAACTGGACCAGTTCGGCAAACTGGAGCGTGGCGGACGAATCCTGCACCGATTCCGGGTCGGAGATTACCGCGTCTATTTTGAACGGCACGACCTGGGCCTGGTGGTGCATCGCATCCTCAATCGCCATACCCTCAAGGATTTCCTGTTCCGGTCGGGATTGAAGGTGCAGGAAGACGAGGCGCTCCAGCAGAATCCAAAATTCTGGGAGCTGATCGAAACTGCGAAGGTTGCCACACAGAAGAGTGCCCCAACCCACGCCGGGCCACCTTGAGCGGCTTCTTTGATGCCATGGCCGCCAAACAGTCTCAAAAGGCATTGTCCATCGTATGCGACATTGATGATGACGAACTGTGGGAGGGCATCGAACGTGACTTGCCGGACCTGATGCCCAAACCCGAGGCCATTCTCGGCGACCGAGCCTAGCCAGTTCTACCGGGCGCATGAGTTTTTTTGCGAAACCGCCCATTCTGGAAATCCAGCGCGGGCCGGCCGGCGCGGCACGAACTACGTGCTGAATAGTGGCGGCGGGCCATCAATCACCAACACCGCCGTCCCGCGTTTTATGGTCGAGCCTCCGGCGGGAGCAAGCTGAGGACGAAATCGTAAATCGTCCGGGCGTGAGCCAGGGCCTCGTCGAATTCTTCACGCGTCGGCTCGAGAAAACCATATTCGTCAGGATAGCGGTAGGCGACAGAGTAGGGTGTCAGCGCGTCGGCGGCATCCTGATGCTGCTGGAACGCGGAATTAAGGCGCATGGCCTGCTG
>JBAXTC010000760.1:0-3705 GCA_037130375.1 Verrucomicrobiota bacterium
GCTCCAGCCTGAGGCCTTCTGGTCCATGTCCCAGACACGCACCTTCCAGAAGCATGGCTGGCCTGACCTGAGGCTCGTTCCTTGGTAAGCCACCAACACCGATTGATCGGAGAGCACTTTGCCGGTGTCCCACAAGTCGCCCTTGTGTTGTTTCAGCAGCGACTCGCTCGAAGCCACCAACACATGATACGCCGTCTGCTTCTGCCCGCGCTTATCCGAGGTGAGGATCCAGCTCAGGCGCGGACTTGTCACTTCGATGCCCAGCGGGTCCTTCAAATACTCACAGCGCAGGTTTGTCAAGCCGACGGCGGAAGTGGCCGGGAGGCAGGAGAACATCACCAGGACGGCGGCAAGAATAACCGTAAAACGGCATTTGGCTTGGTATTTCATTTGGATTCTTTCTTGGTGTTTCATTTGAGGGTTTCTGCGAGCGTGGATTGGAACCGGTAGGTCCCAGACCCCAGGGCATAGACGGCGGCGGAACCTTCCATCCGCAAAAACTTCACGCCCTCAGCCTTCGCTGCGGGCTTGCCGGACTCGGTCACACCGCCAGCGTCCTTCGCCGGCACATACACCGTCGCCGTCGTGTTGGCAGGAATGGTCACGTTCACAAGCAAGGAACCGCCGCTCTTCTGCCACCGGACGAGGATGGTCCCGTGGATGCTGTCGTAAGTCGTCTGCGCCCAAGTCAGCCCCGCCCCGATATACGGTTTGATAATAGTGTTTTTGAAACCCACGCCCTGCTGATCGATGCCTCCCGCATGGCAGAACAACCACTCGGTAATGGACACCATCAGGTCGGGCATGCTGAACGAATTCATGCGATGGTCTTGAAACCCTTTTTCCGGAGTCCAACTGTCCCAACGCTCCCAAGTGGTGGTGGCGCCGATCGTAACCGGATAGAGCCACGAAGGACAGGTATCCTGCAGCAGCAGGGAATAGGCCACGTCGTTGCGTCCGTTATCGCTCAGAACAGGCAGCAAAGCGCCGGAACTGTGAAAACCGGTGGTCAAGTGCCCCGGCGGAATGATGGGATTTTTGCCAAGCGCATCGGCAAGAGTCTGCTGATGGCTCTTGTTCTGGATATCATTTACCAGATTGGAGACAGCCATGGAGATTTTGTTTGGCGGGATAAATCCGTAATACAATGGCAAAGCATATTCCATCTGGCTATCATTGCGAACCACACCCTGGGAAGACACATACGCCTTGTTAAATGCGGTACACATGTTCGTGAACAAGGTGCGATACGCTGCGGCGTCGGTCGTCCGGCCGATGGCGACGGCCATCTCGGCTATCTTTTTAACCGAGGCTCCATTCAATAGCGTATTAAAGATGTCGGCGTCACGTTCCCTGTTTACGGCGACAGCCACCCAGTCCCCATAACCAACAAAATTGGGGTCACCAGGGTAGGGTGTGTGCAGATTGGCCGGACGCAAATTGCCAACCAGCTTGCTTTGGATATAACCGATGTATTTCGTCATGGCATCGTAGTGTTTCTCGATGATGCCCGTATCACCGTAGGCCTTGTACAGGCCGTAAGGAATGGAAATGCCGTCGTCCGACCAGCCTGGCGATTCGACATCATTCCAGTTTGGCGCACACTGCTGGAAGGCGGTGCCGGACGAAAAAAGGCTGCGGGATTGTGAATCCACCTGGTCCACCTCCCACTTGGAGAGGAAACCGGCGATGTCAAGGGCATACGTCCATGATTTAATCATCGGCGTCTTGCCACACCAACCTATCCGTTCTGCGCGATCTGGGCAGCCTGTGGGGATGGACAACAAATTGCCCCACAATGTCCGCAGAATATTGCTGTACAGCATGTTGACCCGCGCATCAGAGCACTGGAACGTGCCCGTTTGCCGCGCGGTGGTGTTACAAGCCACACCCCTGAGATCGTCCAGGGTTGGCGTGCCGGGATAGCCGGTGACTTCCACATAACGAAACCCCCGCCAGGACGTGCTCGGTTCCCAGACTTCTGTGCCTTCACCCTTCAGGCAATAGACGTCAATGGGGCGTATTGAGTCTCCCAAATTGTCTGTGTATAGGGTTCCATCAGGCTTGAGCATCATGGTATAGCGCAGGGTGATCTTGTCGCCGCGTTGGCCTGCGGCCTTAATCCTGGCCCAGCCGGAAATAACTTGGCCAAGATCAAACACAAAAACTCCGGGACTGATGTTGGTCACTCCTACGGGAGCGATTTCCTGCTGGACCTGGATCGGATTCGCCGGCGAAACGCCGATCTGGATGTCAGGTGCCGGCCAGACATGCACGGGTTTCCAAACGGAGTCACCGAACGCGGCCGTGTCCCAGCCGGGCATTTCCAACCGCGCGTCGTACAGCTCGCCTTGCTGCATATCTCCCTCGCGAATCGGTCCGTAAGCGAGCTTCCAAGTGTCATCCGTGACTGCGGCCTGCCGGGTGCCATCTGCATACTCGATTTTCAGTTGGGCGCACAATTTTGGCACGGTGCCATAGACGTTGGGAGAGGCATAGCAATATCCGCAATACCAGCCGCCGGCCAGAATCGCGCCCATCGCATTGGTGCCATTCCTCAGCATTCCGGTGACATCATAGGTCTGGTGATACACGCGCTTGCTATACTCCACATAACCCGGATTGAAATAGTCCCGCCCCACCCGGGAACCGTTCAGGTGCATCTCATAATTACCCAGGGCGGTGACATAGAGCATGGCCCGTTGCACCGGTTTTGAGACGGTGAACACATTTCGCAAATATGGCGGCGGCGGTAGATCCCACTTTTGTTGAATGTCTCCGAACGAAACGGCACCCCACGGTGCCATGCCCATCGAACCGAGTACCACCGCCGGCACCCAGTCGCGGTCATCGAAATCCGTGGTTTTCCAGTTGGGCAGCTCCTGCATCGAAGCCTTCCAAGACTGGTCGATGAAAATCACCAACGAAGTGTGATCGTCAAATTGCACCGTCAATTTGCCGGTGAGGCCTGCCGCACTACCTGCATTGGTTGCGGCAATCGCCAGGGTGTTCACGCCCGACCTCAGATATTCCTTCAAGTTGAGCTTCGCAGGCTGCGACCAGTTCTCGCTCTGACCAGCCTGAACGCCGTTGACGAACAATGTAAAGCCGTTGTCGCAGGTCAGATGAAAGGTTGCATCCGTGATCTTTGTTTCCGCCGGCATGGTGAACTGGCGTCGAAAAAAGCGGGTTCCTGATGGCGCGTCCAGGTTCGGGGTACCCTCCGGATACCAGATCCATTGGTAACCTTCGAAGTTGTAGCCAGACGCTCGTTTCTCTTCGCCAATCCACTTGGCCGGCGCCCAATCTCCTGGTTGCAGCAATCCCATCGTCCAGAGCGCCGGCTTGCTCCAGTGTGAGGGCTGATCGTTCGCGTCCCAGGCGCGCACCTTCCAGAAGCATGGCTGGCCTGACCTGAGGGTCGTTCCTTGGTAGGCCACCAACACCGATTGATCGGACAGCCGTTTGCCGGTGTCCCACAAGTCGCCCTTGTGTTGTTTCAACAGCGACTCACTCGAAGCCACCAACACCTGATACGCCGTCTGCTTCTGCCCGCGCTGGTCCGACGTGACGATCCAACTCAGTCGCGGGCTCGTGGCTTCGATGCCCAGCGGGTCCTGGAAATACTCACAGCGGAGTTGCGCCGGCGCCAGTGCCTTTGCCGCGACTGCCAAAGTCGCGTGGTTTAAAAACAGGGCGAGCACC
>JBAXTC010000761.1:0-3699 GCA_037130375.1 Verrucomicrobiota bacterium
TCAATCATCGCGCGGAACCGGGCAAACAATTCGGTGGAATCGTGCGGTCCCGGCGCTGCTTCGGGATGGTACTGCACGCAGAAAATAGGTTTGGTCTTGTGGCGCATGCCTTCGACCGTCTGATCGTTGAGGTTGATGCGATCCACCGCCACATCGGTTGGCAGCGTGGCCGGGTCAACTGCAAAGCCATGGTTCTGCGCCGTGATTTCGATCTTACCCGATTCGAGGTCTTTGACTGGCTGGTTGCCGCCGCGATGACCGAACTTCAGTTTGAAGGTTCTTCCGCCAAAGGCCTGGCCAAGGATCTGGTGGCCGAGGCATATCCCAAAAATTGGCACGCCGGTTTCTATGAGGGTGCGAACCGCCTGGACGGCATACCCGAGGGCAGCAGGATCACCCGGTCCGTTGGAGAGAAATATCCCCGCCGGTTTGTGCGCCATCGCCTCGGCCGCCGGGGTGGCTGCTGGTACGACCTGAACCTTAAACCCGTGCTGCCGCAGCCGACGCAGAATATTGTACTTCATCCCGTAGTCGTAGGCGACAATCGGGATATCGGCCGGGGGCATCGGCTGGCGCACGTGGCGCGCGTCACCACAATTCGAACCATGCACCAGTTTGAAATCTGCGCTCTCCTCATCCTTCTGGTCCCACAAAAAAGCCTCCTTGTGAGTGACTTCCTTGACGTAGTCCACACCCAGCAGCCCCGGCCACTCCCTGGCCCGCTTCAGCGCTTCGGCGTCGGAGACCCCTTCCGTGGAGAGGAAGCCATTGAGTGCCCCGCGCACTCGGAGTTTCTTGGTGAGTGCCCGTGTGTCGATCCCCTGGATGCCGGGGATGCCGTTCTGCTCCAGATACTCGGCCAGAGAAAGGTCCGCCCGCCAATTGCTCACGACCGGCGACAATTCGCGGATGATGAACCCCGCCACGTGAGGCTGCCAGGATTCGACATCCTGCCGGTTCACACCGTAATTGCCGATGAGCGGATAGGTCATCGTAACGATTTGCCCCTTGTACGAAGGATCAGTCAGAATCTCCTGGTAACCGGTCATGGAGGTGTTAAAGCAGACCTCCCCACAGGCTGAGGCATGCGCGCCAAAGCCTGTGCCGTGAAACAGGGATCCATCTTCCAAAGCTAGAATTGCCTTCATCTCAAAGTCGCGACCGTCACAGGATGCTAGGTCAGTCCAGCCCAGGGTCAAGGAGGAATGGTGCCACGGGTCGTGGTCCCCATTCTCGAGTCCTTGACGCCTCAGGTGGCGCTCCGCCAACGACTCGCGAGTGCGCCCGTCGTGGAAGGCTGGCATTCTGGAGTAGGGCACCGCCCCCATCCCCCCATCCCTCCACCACTCCATCCCTCCACTACTCCGCGTCCCCCTTCTGGCAGCTACTTCTTCTTCAGCTTCTCGAGCTCGTCGATGAACGGCTTGGGGCCGCCCTTTTGATAACCCAGTTCGCCGACTTTCTTGCCGGCGCTGTTCAGGACGATGATTGTCGGGTAGCCCTCAACCTTGTATTTCTCCTGCAGAGCCGTGTTGGCCTTTTTCAACTCGGCGCTTTGCTCCTTGTCGCGAGGGAAGTCCACCTCCACAAGCACCAGGTTCTTCTTGGCGTAGTCAGCGAACGCAGGTTTGGAGAAGACCTCTTTGTGCAATTTGATGCACCATCCACACCAATCCGAGCCGGTGAAGTCCAGCATCACCAGTTTGTCTTCGGATTTTGCGGTGGCTTGCGCTTTGGGCA
The DNA here is from genome assembly GCA_037130375.1 of Verrucomicrobiota bacterium. Lineage (GTDB taxonomy): Bacteria > Verrucomicrobiota > Verrucomicrobiia > Limisphaerales > UBA8199 > JAPLUA01. The sequence continues at coordinate 1,741 of JBAXTC010000761.1, forward strand.
AATCCGTCAGCCAGTTCAATTCCGCCGCGGTGGCCTGCAGCAGCGCGCAGCAGGCGAGAATTCCGATTGCAGTCTTTTTCATAATATTCTTTTCAGCAGCTTGTCAGCAGCTACACGCCGACGAGTTCGGTCCGCTCAATGCAGGCCTTTTCCCGCCCACTATCGTAGCGATGGCTTTGCCTCGAAGCGGCCAGCCGTAAAATGGGCTGTTGTTAGATTTACTCGCACTGGCGGCTTTGTCAAATACCCATTCGCGATTCGGATCGAAGACCGTCACGTCCGCGTCCGCGCCCACGCTCAATGTGCCTTTCGCCAGGCGCAAAAGTCGGGCGGGGCCGACGGTGAACTTGGCAATCACGTCCGCCAAACTCAGCCGGCCGGAGTGGTAAAGTTGCATCAGGGAGAGCGCCAGTTCGGTTTCGAGGCCCGTTATGCCGAACGGAGCGTAATCGAACTCCACCTCTTTCTCATAGTCGCAATGCGGCGCGTGGTCGCTGCAGAGGATTTCGAGCGTGCCGTCCGCCAGCCCTTCCAGGATCGCCTCGCGGTCGCGCACGGAGCCCAAAGGCGGATTCATCTTGAAATTGGTGTCGTATGCCGGCCAGACCGGTCGCTCACTGCAATTCGAGTCAAAGCCAAAAATGCCTTTGCCGTCCGCGGCCCAGAATTTCTCGCTCCCCGCGACCGCTGCGTCCGTCAGCGTAAAATGATGCGGACAGGCCTCCCCGGAGATGGACACGCCGCGCTTCCTGGCCTCGCGCAGCAATTGCACGCTGCCAGCCGCGCTCAGGTGCTGGCAATGGACGCGCCCCCCGGTCGTTTCGGCCAGCAGGATGTTCCGCGCCACCATCATTTCCTCCCCCGCCGCCGGCCACCCGCGCAGCCCTAGCGCGGCGCTCCAGTAGCCCTCGCGCATCACTCCGTCCATTACCAGGGAGTAATCCTGGCAATGATCCATCACCAGCAGATCGAACATCTTCGCGTATTCGAGCGCCCGGCGCATCATATCATTGTTTTGCACACAATGGCCGTCATCGGTGATGGCCACCACGCCGGCCTTCTTGAGCGAACCAATTGGCGCCAGCTCCTCTCCGGCGATGCTTTTCGTAATGGCGCCCGCGACATAGACATTGGCGGCGCCCTGCTCCGCTGCGCGTTCATGAATCAATGCCACCGTCCCGGCGTTATCTATCGCGGGCGACGTGTTGGGCATGCAAACCACTGAAGTAAACCCGCCGCGCGCCGCCGCGGCAGTCCCAGTAACGATGGTTTCCTTGGTGACCTGGCCGGGTTCGCGCAGATGAACGTGCAAATCGATCAGCCCGGGACACACCACCAGCCCTTTGACGTCCATCCGCTCAGTGCCAGCGGGCGCCTGGATTGTGGCGTCCGGCCCGAGGGCGGCAATCTTTCCCTGAATGATGAGCACATCTGCGACGGCATCAAGACGATTGGCCGGGTCTATAACCCGGCCGCCGGTGAGAAGCAGCGAATTCATGCGTCCACAGCATATACTCACTGAGTTGGAGTTCAAGCCCCGGCTTCCCGGCGCGCTCCCACCCTCTGCCCATGAACCTGATCGGTTCATGGGCACAACGCGCGTAAGCAATTCGGGGAAGTCTCATTATGAAGCAGGACAGGGATGCCGGGTGAGGGCACCCGACATTTTGACGCGCTGAGGGTGTCCCTACGGCCCCGTCGCTATGAACATGCCGCTCCTGGCCACCGAATTTCCATCCCTGCCTATCCTCGGCTTTCATGCCTGGGCTGCTGCCATTCACACCTCACTTTTCCTCGATGTCGCCCCATGCATTGACATATCATAAACGGCTACAAAAGCCTGCCGCTTACGTGTGCTTGAGCGTGCGATAAAGGAAGCCAGGGCAGACCTGCGCCCGTCGGATTGGAAGTGAACCCCGCAAACGAGTAGTGCGGAAAGGGACTTCAAGGTTCCAGTTT
>JBAXTC010000762.1:0-3697 GCA_037130375.1 Verrucomicrobiota bacterium
GGTTTTTTCATAGCCGTGGCAGTCAGTGCAAAGGGTGTCGAGGATCGGCTGAATGTCGCGCGGGAAATCAAACACATCCGGCACGTCGGTGATGGGCTCGATCTTGCTCGGGGCGCGGCGCACCGCCGCCAGCTCGGTCGCCGAATAGCGCGGTGCCTGGGTGCGGTGCTCGTGGCAACCCACACAGCTCAGAATCTCGCCCGGCTGCACGGCGGCAAAGCTTTGCATTCGCTTGACCGATAAGTCCCGCTCATCCAAAGCCACAAAGAACAGGCTGCGGAGGGCGGGAACTTCAAAATAAGCGGAGCCGTCGGGTTCGACGGGGACGGTGCCCAGGATGCGTTCGAGCGTGAAGGTGCCGCCGTAACTGACCGGCTCCATCCCGCCGGTGTAATGAATCGGCATCGGCAGGGTTTCGAGCACAAGCAGCTTCTTGATGTCGCCGGGCTTCACCCCATCCATGTTTCGTCCTTCGCAGACGTTCGCCAGAATCATCCGGCCCGTGGCTTCGTCCGGACGAGCGCGCGGGGCGAGGACTTTCTCCCGTGGCCGGCTCATCAGGGGCCGCGGCTCGTGGCATTCAAATCGGGCGCTAAGGTCTTCTTCCGGCAGCTTGAAAACCTGCCGTGCGACTCCGCCGCCGTCCAACAGAACCAAGGTGGGGCCGCAGGCGGCGAGGAAGCAATCTTCCGAAAAGGCCCACGGATCGCGGTAGTTGGCGGTCTTGCTAATCGGTTTGGCAAATGCAGCCGCATCCGGCCCGGCGCTTGGATCCACAACCGTGATGACACCGTCGTGCTCTCGTTGACCGTGTCCGGGGGAGAAGGAAGCGACCATCTTGTGCGAGCCGGGAATGGGTTTGGCATCGATCATGGTGGTGCCGGGTTGCAGATTGCCGAACCAGATGGTCTGGTCCGTGCCGTCCGGGTTTGCCGTCCAGAGATGATGGAAATGGACCTGGCTGCGGTCCACGTATTCCCATCGGGTATAGACGATGCGGCCATCGGCCAGTGGCCATGGGGTATTATCCTGCTCGTTATTGCTGGAAAGAGGGCGGATGTTGGAACCGTCGGCATCGCAGCGGTGGAGGACGGCGACCTGTGTGAGCCAGCAGTTGACCCAGCGTTTGCAGCGGCTCGAGACAAACACGATGCTGCCATCGGGGAGGTAAGTTGGCTCGAGATCGTCGAACGGCCCGTCAGTCAGTTGCCGGAGGCCGGAGCCGTCGGAGTTGATTTCGTAAAGATGGTATTGATCCTCGGCCGCCTTGCGGCAGGAGAAGAGAATCTTGCGCCCATCGTAATGAACTTGCGGGTCGCGCACCCCTCCCCGGGGGTCAGCCCACAAGGTGTCGAGCTTGCCATCGCGCAGATTGAGGCGATAAAGCTTGGCGCCCTCGCGGTAGGCTTTGCGGTCCGTATCGGCGGCGTAATAGCCAAAATTTGCGTACCAGTGGCCGTCACGCCCCAGTGGCCGCGCGGCGAAAACAACTTCTTCCACGCCCGCCATTGCAGGGTCGGAGAATGCCAAGGCCCGGGCCGGACCTCCGGCGGGCAGATGGGTTGCTGGGCCAGACGCCGCCGCATCGACATAAGCCGCTGGCACCAGCAGCGCGGCGATCAGCACGACGCCGAGTTTGGCGAGCAGTTGCATCCCAGGTCAGTTTATGGGGTGGCAGTGGAACAACTGAGCGCCCTGGGCTGGCAGGTCGAGGTACAAACCCTGGTTGTGCAGATCATCTCCCGAGCGTTTGTGCTTTTCGGGGCCAAGCAGATCTTTCATCAACCAGTTGTGCTCCGCCAAACCCTGAACGGTCAGCGGAACGTAACATTGGCTGCGATGTGACGCCAGGTTCACGGCCACCAGATCGAACTCCGGCCCCTGAGTCTGCCATTGCACGATCATGAAGTTTTGCGCGGTTGGATTGTTTGGCCACGCGGCGCGGGGCTTGAGCAACTGGTTTCTGCCTTGTCCAACCGCCGTGCTTGGCAGCGTGCTCAACATCTGTCGGTAAATTGTCTCGATGGCGGCCTGCTTCGGCTCCTCGGGGCGGCGCGCCAGTTGCACTGGAACCTTGAGGCAGGCCCCGGATAGCTGGCCTTCGTGCAAGAAACGCAAGCCGGGCAAACCCAGCACGACCAGGGCCGCCGCGCGGTGCTCCTCCAGCGAGAGGATGGAAGCAATCCGGGGTTCGTCGTGATTTTCGAGAAAATGCGCCCTCGATGCGAGCGCCTCAGAGGTCATTGAAAGCAAATGGCGCTGAACTCCAACCCCGTCCCGGGAAACCAACCCGTCGTAGAGGGTCTTGTCGTAGGTGCAATCGAATCCAAGTCCCTGCAGGCGCGCCTCCAACCCCCAGTAGGCCTCCGCGAGAAAGAGAAACGCCGGGTGCGCTCGTTTGACCGCCGAAATTGCGGCAGGCCAAAACTCTGGAGTTGCTGATGGCTGGCCAGCGATTGGGAACTGCTCCCAAGTCTTGGCGAAAACGTCGCTTAACAGCAACATGGCCATGTCGCAGCGGACTCCATCGCAGCGGCTGGCGACCGATTGAAGCAACTGGGTCATCGCAACTCGTGTGGCCGTGCGGCGATAGTCCAGTTGGACGGTGTCGGACCAGGCTGGAAAGTAGGGGTCTTTGCCGTGGGCCAGCCAACGAATGCCAGCAGGGGTTTCTTGAGAAAACGCGCCGGAAACCTCGGTTGGGCTATGCACGAACAGCTCGGGTTGGCTCTTGACCCAAGGATGATCCAGACCGAGATGGTTTGGCACGAAATCAAGAACCAGCTTCAACCCATACTCGCCCAGTTTCCGGCGGAACTCTCTCAAGCCAGGTTCGCCGCCCAGAGCGGGCGGAACTTGATAGTCACCAATCGCATAAGGCGAGCCGGCAACGTCTGCCTCCGTCCAACCCGGCAGCACCGCATCGTAGGCTGCGCGCAGGTCAGGGTGCTTTAATGCCTCTGCGCGCGCGCGCGGGCCGGTCGTCCAAACACCCATCAGCCAAATATGGGTGAAACCCATCTCTTGCCATCCTGCGAATTCGGCAACGGGAACATTGGCGAGCGTAACGGCTGCACCGCCCTTTTCGGAAAGCCCTCGCAACCAGCAGCGGGTGTTGATTTCGTAAAGCATAAAGCATTGTCACTCGCTCAACACCTTGAGGGCTTTGGCCGGGTTCGAAACGCGCAGAATCAGCAGCCCATTTTTCGCCTTCGCTGGGGTGGCACTGTAGCAATATTCGATGTTGATCTTAGCGCTGGCGAGTTTATGGGCGATGCGCGCCAGTTCTCCCGGCTTGTTGCTGCCCTCGCAGAGCAGCACGTCATCTTCCACCACCAGCGTGCCGTGCTCTTCAAAAAGGCCCATCGCTTTGCGGTAATCGCTGACGACCAGGCGGATGACGCTGTGGTCCACCGTATCGCTGGTGGTGATGGCGTAAATATTGATTTTGGCTTCGGCAAAGGCGTCGGCCATGCGGGCCAGCGTGCCAGGTCGGTTATCGAGGAAAATTGCGAGCTGTTTGGTGATTTGCATAAGTCTTTTCGCGTTTTGAAGCTAAGGATTGTCAATTAATTCCACGGGCCAACCTTACTCCATCCACCCCCTAGCCGCCAGCAGAAAATAGGCAAATAAAACAGCAACCTCATTTTGACAGGTCGTAGGGCAGGTCTCCGACCTGCCGGTCCACGGAGTCTCC
>JBAXTC010000763.1:0-3694 GCA_037130375.1 Verrucomicrobiota bacterium
TTGTCCGCAAGTTGGCGCTAGAGACGGTGGCGGACAGAAATGTCCGCGCTCCGGGGGAGGGTGCATCACGTTGGGGGAGTATGCGGCAGAGCGTAACGGGCGCATCGAGCAGGGCGAGATGGCGGGGATTCTCAAGCAGGTGCTCGAAGCGGTGGCTTATGCGCATGAACAAGGGGTGGTGCATCGCGACCTGAAACCGGGGAACATATTGCTCGAGACTGATGCGGCGGGAAAGGTGATGGCGAAGGTGTCGGATTTCGGCCTGGCGCGGGTGATCGGGGAGGAACTGATTCGGAGCCAGGCGCAGATGAGCGTGTCGCGCAGCATGAGTCTCGGGGGCGGAGCGACGGTGGGCCGGGGTGGGAGCATCGGCGATGCCAAGACGCTGGACGATGAAGGCACCTCGACGCGGGCGCTGCTGGGGACATGGGAATACATGAGCCCGGAGCAGCGGCGTGGCGAGGAGGCGGATGCGCGGAGCGATGTGTATGCGCTGGGTCTGATGTGCTTTCGGCTGCTGACGGGCGAGGAACTGGGCTTGAAGATGCCCTCGCGCCTGGTGGCCGGCTTGAGCACGGAGTGGGACACGCTGCTGGAGAAGGCCCTGGAGCCAAAGCCCGCCGCTCGTTACGCGAGCGGGGGCGAGATGCTGAGGGCATCCGCGCAGGTGATTCAGGGCATTGAAGCGACGAGGGGGACCGCACGGCAGGGAGCCTTGCAGGTCTGCGCAGATTCCGAGGCCGCCAGCAAGGGTATCAAACTGGCGCAGGATCGGCACCCCGAGGAGCTTCGGAAGCGGAGGCGGGTGGTGCTGGGGTGGGCTGGGGGTATTGTGGCGGTGGTCTTGTTGCTGGTGGCGGGCGCGGCGGGCTGGTATTTCGGCATAGATCGACCGCGGCAGGCGGAGAGGATCCGGAAGGTGGAACTGGCGCGTATCGAGGCGGAGGCCCGGTCGGCCAACGACGGGAAGGAAAAGGCGCGGCTCGAGGCGGAAGCGGAGCGCTTGCGCACCGAGCGGGAGAAGCAGCAGGCGGCAGACAAAGCCAGGGCGGAAGCCGACGCGCGCGAGCGGGAGCGCCGAGCCAACGCCAAGGGCGGGCTGCTGGTCAAGAGCGTCCCCGAGGGCGCGACTGTGACGCTGGGGACCGAGGACGCGCAAACCAGTCCGGCGACGTTCAAAGGGGTGAAGATTGGAAAATACCCGCTGCGGCTGACCCGGGAGGGCTATGAGCAGGTGAGCCGCGAAGTGGAGATCAAGGAGAACGATTTCACGGATTTGGGGACGATCAACCTGGTGCGCGAGACCGGCAGTGTGCGGGTGGAGAGCGCGCCTTCGGGAGCGGTGGTGAAGCGGGGCGAGACGGAACTGGGGACGACCCCGCTGGATTTGGCATCCGTGCCCACTGGGGAAGCGAATTACACGCTGGCGATGAAGGGTTACAAGCCCGCGGATGTCATTGGAACCGTGAAATTGAAGGAACAGGTCAAGCTGACGGCGAAACTTGAGAAGTCCTATCCGACCTTGGAGGGATCGTATGAGAACAGCCTGGGGATGAAGTTGGTGCCGGTACCTGGAACCCGAGTATTGTTCAGTGTGTGGGATACGCGGGTAAAGGATTACGAAGCGTACGCGGCCGCCGCCGCAGGAGGAGATAATTCATGGAAGAGTCCTGGATTTGAGCAAGGGCCGACTCATCCGGTGGTCAAGGTGAGTTGGGACGATGCGCAGGCGTATTGTCGGTGGTTGACGGAAAAGGAGCGGAAAGCGGGCCTGATTAGCGCTGAGCAATCGTACCGGCTGCCGACCGATGCTGAGTGGAGCATGGCGGTGGGATTGGACGAACCGAGCGTGGGCACACCCAAGGAAAAGGATTGGAAGGTCAAGGATGTCTATCCTTGGGGGACGCAATGGCCGCCGCCGCGTGGGGCGGGGAATTACCGCGAGTCCCTGAAGGTGGACGATTTTCCGAACACGTCGCCGGTGGGGAGTTTTTCCGCCAATCGGCATGGGCTATATGACATGGGTGGGAACGCGATGCAGTGGTGCGAGGATTGGTATGACGCGGATCAGAAATCCCGCGTGTTGCGCGGGGCTTCGTGGGACGACTTCAATCCCGTCTACTTGTTGTCTTCGTGCCGCCTCGGCCGCACGCCCGATCTTCGCTACAGCGATGTTGGGTTTCGGTGTGTGATGGTGGTGGGGTCTTCTCCGTAGGCTGGACATTCCTTAACACTTAACCGAGGCCGCGTAGCGGCCGAGAAAAAAAATGGGAAAGCAGCACCAACGGCGAGGGCGGGTACCAGTAGCTAAACAACTAACAAAGTTATGAAATACAAATGCTCGAACGGTCATGAAAACTACGCCACCGTCCTGCCGGAACGGTGTTCGGTGTGCGGCTCCGGCCTGCTGCGGGTGCTCTCGGACGGCCCGGTCGCCGCGTCCGGTGGCGCGGCCCGTTCGCCAGGTTCAGCCGGCGGCTCCGCCGTGCCCCCGCACCTCCGGCAATCAACCGGCGCGCCGCCCGTCATCGCGCCTGGCGCTCCTGTCGCGCGGCGCAAGCCCGTCTGGCTTCTCGCGGCAGCGGGTGCGGCTGCCAGCATCGTGGTCATAGCCCTGATCGTCTGGGCTGTTCTTGGCCGCAAGGATACCGACCATCAAATGGCTACTGTTGCCAAGCAATACGAGGATGCAGTCGGCGTCGTCATTCTCGCCGGCCAAAAGGACGGGCAGCCGTTTTCGGTGCCCATTGCCACGGCCTGGGCCGTCGGCGAGAAGGTGTTTGTGTCGAATGCCCACGTGGCGCAGCCGGTGGCCGAGGCGCTGACCAAAGGCCTGGCTGCCTTCATCGTCCTGAACAAGAACCCGGAGCGAAAGTTCCGGATCGTCGAGGCCATTGTTCATCCCAGGTTCGGTCAAAAGATACTCAATCTCGAAGGCAAAGACCCGGTGGTGCCCGTGTATGACATCGGCCTGTTGCGGGTGGACACCGCGGTGCCGAACCGATTCCGAATTGCCGGGGAATCCGAATTGCGGAAGCTGGATTCCGGTTACCGGGTGGCTTACCTGGGTTTTCCGATGGAGAACCTGTCCGGCGGCGGCGTGGACTCGCACAATCCGGTTGCCAACATGCAATCGGGGATCATCACTTCGACGACGGATTACTGGCTATCGAAGGCGCCGTTCGATAAGATGCTGCTGCTCTCGCATAGCCTGGCCGCGACGGGCGGCGCCAGCGGCAGCCCGGTCTTTAACGCCGCCGGCGAAGTGGTGGGCGTCCTTTCGGCCATGAACATTGTCGGGCAGGTGGATGCCAAGACCGGCGATGTGACGCGCGCCCCATCGGCCGCGCTGATCAATTTCGCCCAGCGGATAGACCTGCTGCGCGAGATTTATCCTGATTACCCGAAGTGAAGAAACGGAGCGCGGACATTTTTGTCCGCAAGTTGGCGCGGGGGGCGGACAAAAATGTCCAATGCCGCCAGGCTTTGACTTTTTGATGCTCAAAAAGCTGGAACCCAGGATTCAACTGAACTCACAGGAGACAACAGAGACAACGGAGTTGTACCCTGTCACAACGTTTGAACAGGGAAGACGGGAAGACTGAACCCTGAACCGTTGAACCCTGAACCGTTGAACCCTGAACCTTGAACCTTGAACGCGGGCGGCCCCGAAATCGCAAACCACGGAATATAG
>JBAXTC010000764.1:0-3694 GCA_037130375.1 Verrucomicrobiota bacterium
CGGAAGGGGCCCTTTGCTGACCGGTGACTGTGCAATTGTGCCGCCCATGACGTTAAGTCGTGCAATGGTGGGACCATCCGCAACAAGATGCACGCGAATATTTGGAGGCGAGGATGATTGACATGGACTTGACGTTTATGTCGCGTTCAGCTTGCGATAACTCCTTGATCCGCCTAACCTCGCCTCGAATCTTATGAAGCGCATTCGACTGTGGCTCGCGTCCTGGTGTCTGGCAGCCTCGGTGCTCTCGGCGGCTGCGCAACCGGCCATCACTCCGGACCTTCCGGTTATGAGCCTCGACGACCTGGGCGTTTATGCGGTGGGCTATGCCTATCGGGGTCAGCTTGAGCAGCAATTCCCGCTGGGCTGGTCGGGCTTTTTCGAGGACCGTACTGGCGTGGCCTGCGAACCGTTCGGCACCCAGAACGGCAAAGCGGCCTTTCTCCTGCACTGTCCCTGGCGTAACGGCACTGGCATCACCTTCCAGCAGTTTCTCTTCAGCCTGCCGGCCCAGGCGACGAACATCCTCCTGTGCGGCGCTACGGCGATGCGCTCCGTCAATGCGACCAATTCCGACGGCGTCACCTTTCGCCTCTACGCCAATGGCGCCAAACTCTTTGATTATCATCAGACCAACGACGTTTGGCAGCCGTTTGAATACAACTTCACCGCGCAGCGCGGGTCGAATCTGACGGTGCGTTTCGAGGTGGACCCAGGGCCCAACGGCAACGCTTCATTTGATTACTCGCTGTGGGGTGACCGCCGGCTGGTCATTGAAGGTTACACGCCGGCCGCCGCTACACACCCGGCGCCTCCACCACTGGCACTCTCGAATTTGTGGTCGGGCCAAACCATGGAGGTGGCGCCGCCCAGCGGGTTTGCCGGGACTTCCACCGCAAACCTTTCCAACGGCGTGGCCTGTTTCCGTTATACCGGTTCGGACGGTGTGCTCGAATACCAATGGCGCCCGCCGGTGTCCGCCAACGACGGGCTCTTCGGCACACTCACGCTCAACGCCCAAATAGCCGGCGACACGCCGGTGACAGTGCCGCTGGTCAACTCGTCGGCTATTTCCTGGAGCCAAACCGCCACGCCGACCAGCAGCGGGTGGGTCCAGACCAATTCGGGCTGGACACTCTGGCGCAGCTATAGCCTGGGATCAACGACGGCCACCGTGCAAATCACCGGGCGACTGCTGGGCAAAACGCTGGTTTTGGCCGTCACCTGCGACCGGCCCTGCGTCACCGCGTTTGACACCGGGGCCTGGGGCCCGGTCGTGCGCCGACGACAGATCGCCATCCCCTACTACACCGGCGCGGTGTACCACCTCTCGCAACAGGGCCTCTTCGCCGCCGCGCTGCTCGATTGGACCGCCTCCGCCGCTTCATCGCACAACGGAACCAAGGCCACTTATGACCCATTGACCGACGGCACGCGTGTCCTCCTCAACGAGCGGGTCTTGTTGACGGCTGCGTGGCACCTGGCCGAGGTGTTGCCTAATCCGCCCAATCCGCCCTCGCCCTGGCGCGATTTCCTGGCCAATAAGGTCGTGCTCGACATTTGGGGCGGCCAGTTCACCCATATCGCCGCGAACCTCCAAACGCTTGCCGATTACGGTGTCACCAACTGCGTCGCGCTGATTCACGATTGGCAGCGGAGCGGCTACGACAACGCCTTGCCGATGCATTTTCCGGCCAACCCGGCTTACGGCGGCGATGCCGGCATGAGCAACCTGGTGGCGACCAGCACGAGCCTGGGCGTTCGTTGCGCACTGCACGAGAATTATGTGGATTATTACCCCAACTACGATTTCTTCAACACCAACGACATCGCGTTGGATTCCGCCGGCCAACTGCAGCTTGCGTGGTATAACCCCGGCACCCGGATTCAATCGTTCGCTGTGAAACCCAACGCCATACTTCGCCTGGCGGCTGCGCAATCGCCCGAGATTCACCGTCGCTACCGCACCTGCGCCAACTACCTCGATGTCCATAGCGCGGTGCCGCCCTGGTTTCACGTCGAACACCGCGCGGGCGAAGCAGGGGCAGGGCGCTTCAGCCAGGTGTGGGACATCCACCGTCAGCTTTTGACTTATGAGCGTGCCACGCACACGGGGCCGGTTTTTGGCGAAGGTAACAACCACTGGTATTGGAGCGGGTGTCTCGATGGGGTGGAGGCGCAGTTCGGCAGCGGTTGGCCCGGCAACGGCGGGTTCACCGCGCCGTTGGCTGTGGATTTTGACCTGCTGAAGATTCATCCCCTCCAGTTCAACCACGGCATGGGGTATTACAGCCGCTGGTGGCCGAGTGAATCGTACCAAACGAATTGGGGCGGCGGTCCGGCGCCGATGGTTGTCCTGGACCGCTACCGTCTCCAGGAAGCCGCTTACGGTCATGCCGGGTTTCTCGACAGTTCTGTCTATGCAACCCTGCCGCTGGCCTGGCTTGAACATCACCTGCTCTCGCCCGTGATGGCGCGCTACGCGACGGCGCGACCGGTCGAGATTCTTTATGAGAACGGCGGCACGTGGCTGGATGCGACGGCCATGGCGAAGCTCGGCCAGGAGGCCGCCAACAACCGCGTGCGGGTTCGCTACGAGAACGGCCTGGTGTTGACGGCCAACGGCACTTCCAACGCCTGGGCTGTCGGCCCGTGGCTGTTGCCGGATTGGGGCTGGGTGGCTGAGGGTGCCGGTCTCACCGCCGGAACCGCTTTGCGCGGTGGCGTGGTCACTGACTTTGCCGATACCGGAACCAACGTATTCCTCAACGCACGGGCCGCGACCGACTGGAATCTTTCAGATTACCGCCGCGTTCACCCGAGTGTCGCTTCATTCCAGCAAACCGGCACGCGCGCTTTTCGTGTAACCTACCGCTGGGACGTTCGGGACACCCTGGCGAAGAATTATATGGCCTTGGTCCATTTCTGCACAAACGGCGGCATCCTCGCCCAACAGGACCATTCGGTTTCGCCGCCGACCTCCCAATGGCAGGCGGGTCAAGCCATCAACGATGGTCCCTGGAATATCACTCTCTCCAGCAGCCTGGCCGATGGTGATTACGATTGGCTCATCGGCCTCTTCGACGCCGCGGGCGACGGCAGCCGCGTCCACCTGCAAGGCGCAGATGACGGGTCCTCGCGGATTCGCCTTGGCTTACTGCACATCGCCAGCGCCGGCACGGTGCTCTCCTTCACCGCCGTCACCAACGCTTCTGTGTTCGATCCCATGGTTTGGTACGGCCAGCATCTGAACAACTCAAACTTGGTGGTGGATTTCGGGATCGCGCGGACCGATGGCAGCGCCTGGCTGCGTCGCGAAGGCAATATCTGGCGCCTCAAGACCTGGCCTCGCGACCGCAACTTCACACTCGAATTGAGCGCGCGACGCTTTGACCAACCGTCCCAAGTCCAATGCACTGGCGGCTCCGCGGCCCAGGTGACTCCACTGCCGGCCGGTTCACGCTGGCGACTGCCGCTCAATGGAGCGAGCGAATACCGCTGGACCAACTCCCCGCCGCGGCTCTCCCTCGGCCGCAGCAACAATACCGTAACGGTTTCCTGGGCGTCTTCGGCTTCTGGATTCGCTCTTGAGTTCACGGCCAAAGAGACCCTTACCCGTCGGTACGACAACTGCTTCGGTGTCCAGGGCGGATTCAAGAACCTGCAAAATCGTAGCCGCCGACGGCAGTCGGCG
>JBAXTC010000765.1:0-3692 GCA_037130375.1 Verrucomicrobiota bacterium
TTCAAGAAATCGTAGCCGCCGACGGCAGTCGGCGCTAACACTCCGATAATCGAGCAAAAGTGCGCCGACTGCCGTCGGTGGCTACGATTTTGCAGGTTCTTGAATCCGCCCTGGGGGCAGGGCGAGTTGAAATGTTCCGGCGTGACAGTGCTCGCTGCATTCGAAATCGGGACTTTAATGTTGCTGCAACCGATAAAACGCCTTGGGCTGCGGCGGCAGGTTGTTGGTGTAACCAAACTGTCCCCCCGCCGGAGCGGTGATCGTGGTCAGGTTCGTCCACGGTCCGTTCGCAGCAATCGCCCGCTGGACGTCATACTGGGTGCCGACGACTCCCGACAATTTGAGGACCACCGACCCATTCGACACTTTGATCGTCTGCATGCGCACGACGGGTTGCGAATCAGGCCGGAGGAGAAACAGGCCGCCAGGATTGCCTGCACCAGTGGTGGAGAAACGCTGCGCCATCCAGCCGGCGGAACTCATGGTGCGCCTCCGTCCGGCATCAGGATTACCGATGGGCGCCCAATAATCGTCCTCGCCGGTGGGCGGGCTTAAGGATAGAGGGGCAGTAAGTGCGCCCGTGAAACTCAGGGCCTGACCGGCGCGCACGAGCAAATCGAACGTGACCGAGTCTCCAGTCTTGCGCCCCAGCCACCAGGCCGTGTTGTTGGTGCTGGTCACGCCGGGGCCGGTCAGATTTGATCTGAAGACAAACAATCCACCGTTTTCCAGAGTGAAGCTATGGTTGGGTCCGACCAGCACATTGGCGGGCAGACCGGGGAGAGCGTCCCCTTCGGTGACGAGCCTTTGCCAGTGGTTTGCGTTGAAGAAGGCCATCACGTTTCGCTGGGTTGGAGGCTGGCTGAAGACGCCGGGGCCGCGCGTAAAGAGCACGCCCTGGGCGTCCATCTGCACGTTGCCAAGCGCGCTATTCGGAATGGAACCGAAATTATTGAACCAGTCGAAGTCGCCGCCGCCTGTGGCTTGCGGGTCAGAGAGAATTTGGGGAGATCCGCCGATTGACTGAACGCCTACCCAATACTCGGAACCTGTTGCGTTCAGATTGACGCGCACCCCGGTCGCCCCATATAAACCCGTCCGGTTGGCCGCCCCGGGCGAAACGTAAAGCCCCCAGCCTGATCTCGATGGATCGGGAGTAAATATCTTGTTCGGCGTCCCCCCCATATAGCCACCGTCATCAAGATGAATCAGGTGGTAAGTGGCTGGAATGCCGTTATCCACCCACCAACTCATGCTTCCGACCTCATAGCCTCCACGCGACAACTTCGCATTGATTACCGCCCGCCCGTCTGCCGCCATCTGGCTTAAGGAATAACTATAGAATCCAGTCAACGCCGGAACGTTGGGCAACGTCACATCGGGACCGATGATTTGCTGGTTTGTCCCAGGTTGAGTGCGATAAATACGCGCGCCATTGCGAAAGGCCAGCCGATCCGGCCCGTAGAGCTGCAAGAGTTGCGGCAGGTCTGAAGACGAACTCACCGGTCCGCCCAGAAATAACGTGGGACCCAAGGCTTCAGGGGTGCCAACGTGGATTTCGCCCCTCGCCGAGGCCGGGAATACTCTCGGCCAATACACCACGGCCAGTTGGTTTCCGTCACCCGGCAAAACCTGCTCGATATTTTCGTAGTAAGATAGACCGCCCAACGGCTTGGGCCGTTCGCCAGGGCGAACATAGAAATATCCATAACGGTAACTGGTGGGAGTAGGCGGGTCAGGAGTGAGAGTGCCCTGGTAAATAACGGTGCCGTCCTCGAGGATGCCTTTGACCGAGAATACCTCGTGCAGTTCACCATTGAAGTCAGGATGCGGCTGGCCATTCTGCCAGAGCAGTTCGATTGAGGCGGCCTTTGCCGGGCCGGCGGCCATCCCGAGCGCAAGGGCTGTTGCCGCTGGCAACCAGCGCCCAAGGCCAGCCCCGAAACGGGCCGCCACCGCGCCGATGAATCTGAGAGATTTGTGTTTCATAAAGATTTTAGGGAGAGATGAAAAGCATCGCGCCCGGCATTAGCGGCACGCTCACGAATCCTGCGATGTCATTTACCAACCGGTTCACGGGGACTTGTTCTTTCATGGTGAATCAGAGTGTGAGTTGCTCAAAGGCATCAAGCGAAACGCCGCGACGAGCGGGGAACCGCTTCAGCGCCACCGCTAATTATGAATCAGTTGAAAAAACTTCCGGTCCGAGTTCATGGGGTTTTCCACATATAGATTCGTGACTCCCGGAATCAGCGTCCACGCTGCATCGGTGAGATTTGTTTTAGTGTAAAGACCGTAGCCGATGAATTCCGATGGCCATGCGACGGCGAATGTTTGTCCTGAAACGCCGGCGGTCAACGAAGGCCCTGTCGGGTCGGGAGATGAAATCGTGCTTAAAACCACGTTGCCGGGGTTGTAAATTGGAACCATCCGTTTGTTCTGGCCGAGTAAAAAGAAATAGTTCTGAAAACGGAACTGGCCTCTGCGAGAGCTTGCCGTTAGGACGACGTTGCTGCTGCCGACGGCGGGCGAGTAGCCGTCACTGAACCGCAAACCAATCGTGCCATCAAGGGTGGCCGCGCCGATGACTTTGACTTGCGATTGATTGGTGCCAGGCGACGTGCCGCCAATGTCAAACTCCATGCTGCCGCCGATGGATTGAATATAGTTGCCGGAAAGGGTCAGGATATTGTTGGTCGCGCCGGGCCGAACCACTCCGCCGACGGTGATGGAGGGCGCTTGAATTGTCCCGAAACCAGTGATCGAGCCAACGGGCACAATGAGCGGTTGAGTGCTTTGGACTTTGCCGCCGGCCACCGCGATGCTGCCAACCGGATTCGTAAGGGTCGTGCCTAAAAGCAATGTGCCTGACCGTCCTTCCACCAGACCATCATTGAGGAAGGAGATGCCAATGGTCGTTGTTCCCGACCCAGCCGATTTGCGCACGATACCCTGATTAATGATGGTCGCTGGCGGACTAATCTGGCTGATATACGCATCGCCTTGCGCATCGAACACGGCTCCGGAAGCGTTCTGTAGTGTTCCGCCCCCCGCGAAGTTGATATTGGCTCCCGACCAATTCACCAGGCCGGCATTGGTCAAGGTGCCACTGATGTTCTTTAACCCACTGCCCGACACGTTCAGCGTGGCATTGCTGCCCACGCTGAAAAAAGTGCCGGAACTAATCGTCCCGCTGAGCCACGCCATGGTGCCTGATTCCAGGGTGCCGGTTCCACCAAGCGTTGCGCCATCAAACACAAGATTTTGCGAACTGAAACTGCCGGCCAGCGACGGATAACTGCTGCCGTTCAGCCAATTCGTGCCCGCCCCAATAAAGACGCTCCCATTTCCAATGGCAATACCGCCAAGACTGATGGTCCCCACCTGGGCATCCACCGTGCCACTATTGATGAAGGAAATGTTGCCGCCAATGGTCGTCGTGCCCGTGCCGCCGGACTTGCGAAACACACCCTGATTGATAAAGATTGAAGGGCTATACGCACCCAGTGTGACATCCCCCTGGCTATCCAGCAACGCGCCCGGACCGTTGTGCAAAATCCCGATGTTGAAGTAGATAGTGGCTCCCGACCAATTCACCGTGCCCGCATTGGTCAATGAGCCATTGATGTTTTTTGAGCCACTGCCCGACACGTTCAGCGTGGCATTGCTGCCCACGCTGAAAAAAGTGCCGG
>JBAXTC010000766.1:0-3686 GCA_037130375.1 Verrucomicrobiota bacterium
TTCGCCGCGTCTCTCCTCTCTCCTCTCTCCTCTCTTCGATCTCCGGTCTTCTCTCTCGCGGAAATGGTGGACCACGCCCTCCGCAAGGGCGTGAAGTTCGACAAACCGGCTTTGGGCGTCACACCTTAGGGAGCACATCCAAGACTTCGCGGTAATTCGGATGGTTCAGGGCCAGGCGATGCCAACCCAGAGTGTGGTTCTGTGGATCGAGTAAGGTCAGCGCGCCGGATCAGAAGAGCTTTTCCTGGAACGCCTTGGCCACCGCGCCGGTGCGGGTGTGGACGTGGAGCTTGGTATAGATGTTCCGCAGGTGAGTGTCCACAGTGTGGTAGCTGAGGGTCAAGCGATCCGCGATTTCCTTCTTGATCAGGCCCTGGGCCATTAACTCCAGGATCTTCTGTTCCTGACGGGTCAGGCCGTAGTCATGCTTGGGCCGGGAGAGCCGGGCAAACATATCCAGGACTGACTTGGCGACGCGGGGCGTCATAGGCGCCCCGCCGTCCAGCGCTTCGTGAACCGATTCGACAATACGCTCGACCGGGGAGGTTTTCAGGAGGTAACCCGAAGCGCCGGCGCAAATCGCTTTGAAGACCTTCTCGTGATCTTCAAAGACCGTGAGCATCACGACCCGGGTGGAGGGGGAGATGGATTTGATCTGACTGACCGCCTCGATGCCGCTTTTCCCGGGCAGCTCGACGTCAAGCAGAATCACGTCCGGCACCGCCCCGCCGAGCAGCGCGTCCAGCGCGTCCTCGGCATTGGCGAAATGCTGCGAGCACTCCACACCCTCGACATCGCTCAGCACCCGGGCGACCGTGTTTCGGAAAGTGTGGTTGTCCTCCACCAGCCAGACGGTGATGGGAGGTCGCGCCCCCGCGCGCGATGCGCTTGGTTTTCCTGATCTCACAATCGTTTCCATTTCAGCGGTGACGGGCGAGTTGGGGCTTGGCCCCTGGTCCCGTGCCGGACTTCGGCCACGGGAATCCAGGACTCGTTAGACCGATCTAGACTAGACCACCTTGGAAGGCCTTCCAATCACGCGTTTGCGGGATGGGGGCGCTAAGCCGGACCGTGCAGCCTTTCCCGGGTTGGCTCGTAATCTCAAGGCGGCCGCTCATCTCCGACGCCCGCCGGCGCATGTTCTTCAGACCGTTGCCGGGGAAACCGCCGCCTTCGGAAAAACCCCGTCCGTCGTCAGCCACGCTCAGCTCGAGGAGATGGCGGGAGCGGGACACCCGGATTTGGACTGCGGTGGCCTGGGCGTGCTTGACTACATTGTGCAGCGCCTCCTTAAAAATCGGCACGATGTTGCGGCGGAACTCGAGGGGCAGCGATTGAGCGCCCAACTCGCCGCTGGTCTCAAAGCGGCATGGGACGCCCTGGAGCATGGTTCGCGCGGTTTCGTTCAGACGCGTCACCAGATCGCTGATTCGGTCGTGCTTCGGCTCGATGAACCAAACGATGTCGCGCAGCGTGTCAACGGTTTGCGCTGCGATGCCCCGGACCTGCGTGGCGTCCGCCGCCGTGGGCTTCTTCTCCATGATCTGGGCGAGCAGGCTGATGCTGCCAAGATTGGCGCCGACTTCGTCGTGCAAATCGCGGGCGATACGCAGGCGCATCCGCTCCAGCGCGCGCAGGCGCGACACGCGCACGGAATAACCCACAGCCAGCAGCAGCAGCAGCGCGCCCGCCGCGGCCAAACGGAACCACCAGGTCTGCCAAGAATAGGGCAGCACCGTGAGCGCAAGCATGTCCCCTGCCTCGTTCCAAACTCCATCGTTGTTGCAGCCCTGCACGTGGAAACGGTAACTCCCGGGCGGAATGAAGTTGTAGCTCACCGCGCGCTTGTCCCGGCCTTCCACCCATTCCGGCTCGATCCCTTCCAATTGCCATCGGAAGCGGACCTTGTCCGGCGCCATGAAACTCAACGCCGTAAAATGAAACTCGAAGTAATGCCGCCCGGCGCCTACCCGCAGTTCGTGGCGCACTCCTGACCCCGGGGCAGTCGATCCCACTGCCCGCCACACCGCTTCTTTGATGTGCTGGCCATCCACCCAGACTTCTTCGATATGCACTGGCGGCGGGAGCGGATTGAACGGGACATCCCCGGCCCGAGTCCAGACCGCGCCTTTGGCTGTCGTAAACCATAGCCGTCCGGCCTGGTCGCGCCAGCAGCCCGGCTGGCATCCTTCGGAGCATTCCGCCGAAGGCAAGCCATCGAATTTGCCGTAGGTGATGAACGGAACGGTTCGAGTCTCGCCCCGGGCAAATTGTTCCAGGGCTTCTTTGCTGACCCGCGCGATGCCGCCGCGCGTGCCGAGCCAAAGCTGGCCGCGACGGTCACCCAGAATCTGGCTCACGTGTTCATTGGGCAACCCGGCTTCAACCGCGTAACGCGTGAACTTGCCGTCCTGGAACCGCAGCAGGCCCGCTCCCATGCTGCCGATCCAGACCACGCCATTGGTCTCGGGCCATAACGCAAAAAAACGGATGTCCCGGCTTTCCGGCAAACGATACGTGGTAAACCGGCCATCCTTTAATCGCCGCAATTCCCCATATTGCATGCCTATCCACAGTTCCCCCGGCGCACCCTCCGCCAGCGACTCGACAAAGCCCGGCCCAAAGCCGTCGTTGGTCGAAAAATGTTTCAGCGCATTGGTTTGCCAGCAATACAGGCCAAACTCGTTGCCAATCCATAAACGCCCGCTTTGATCGGCGTAAAGGGCGCGGGCCACCGTGCCGACGGCGTCGGCAGGAAAAGGCCGTTTGAACTGGCCGTCTTTAAGAAGCCAGACGCCGTTTTGCACGGTCCCGGCCCACAGGCGGCCCTCGGTGTCCGGGCAAACCACCCCGTTCCGGCCTGCCGTCACCTCGGGTGGCGGCGTGAAGGCGGCAAACCTGCCTTCGCGCCTTTCCAGAAAGGTGTCTCCGGCTGTGCCAAACCACATCGCGCCGCTGGCGTCCTCGCACACCGACCGCGCGGCCCGGTCGCGAAGCATTTCGGCAGGCCAGACCAGGTGGAAGGTGCGCTTGCGCAGGCGGACCAGGCCCCCACCCGACAGCCCGGCCCATACGTTGCCCTCGTGATCCTGAAACCAACATTCCACCAACCCGCTGGGCAACCCTTCTTTCTCGCCGATGTGGACCGCGCGGCCGGCGGCATTCGCTTGCCAGAGTCCACTCCCGTAGTGCGCCAGCCAGACGCCCCCCGAAGCATCGGCAAACATTAATAAGGGCCGCGGCGAAGGGCGAAAACGCCCGTCCCAGGGCTTCGCCTCCGCAACCCATCGTTGTCCAATGCACTTGGACAAATTGGTTTCCGTGCGCACCCAGAGGCCCCCATCCGCACAAAACGCCAGTTGCTGCACCGCGATTTCAGCTTGGCCGTTGGTCGGCGTCATGGTCACAAACCCGAGGCCATCCCAGACGGCCAATTCTTTATCGGTCCCGACCCAGATCCGCCCGGTGGGGTCTCTGGCGACGGTGTTGATGATTCGGCTCTTGAGGCCCGGCAGGTCGGTCAGGCGCTGAAAACGTCCGTTCTTGAACTGCGCCAGCCCGGCGTCGAGCGTGCGATACCAGATGCCCCCCTCAGGGTCTTCGCAAAAGGCGGACAGGAGGTTGGCGTCGGGTGGTACCAGAGTTTGCCAGCGGTTTGTGCCGGTCTGGCGGTCGGCCCGGAACAA
>JBAXTC010000767.1:0-3685 GCA_037130375.1 Verrucomicrobiota bacterium
GGGCCGCCTGGCAACAAAACCAAGGCAGAGACTTCAATAAACGCCGTAATCGGGTGCTGGGACAGCGAGTGTAGCGTTCGAGAGCGCGGCGGTCAGTTGGAGGAGGGGCAGCATCAGACAGGCACGCCAGCAGCCGCGCTTTCGAGAATTCTCAGGACGGCGATGGGGTTGCTGGCTAGAATCATTTCCAGCGCGCTACGACCATCCAGATCGGGATGGGGCGTGTTCAGCCACGCCCGCACCGTCTCCGGTTTGTGGAAGAACTCATGGAGAATCTCCAAGGAACGCTTTACCGGCTTGAGGGGCGACTGGGCAGCCTCCGCCGAGGGAGTCCTGTGGATGGCCTTGTAATTCAGTTGAAGAGCTTCGGCCAGCCGTGCGAGCGGCACGCCCATATAATGGGCCACCTTCTGCGCGTCAATACGCCCGGTCGTCTCGTCGTGCAACTCGGGGAGGATGACTTGCAGCCCACCGGTGCCACGGAGTATGGCCTGCAGTTCTTCCTGTACGGCGAAGATTCGGCCCTGGAGTTCGGTCACTCGGTTCAGAAGATCTGGATTATTTTCAATTACTGCTGTTGTCATGATTAACATCTACATAATATCGCGATAAAGTCCACAAGCAATCCATAGATTATCTTCGTGAAAGGGGAAGGCCCACAAGCCCGCGGGGGCTTGGCTAAAGAACACCATCAGCGTCGTGAGGGAGGAGCTGAAGCGATTGGGCTGGGAGAAAGGGGATTTGCCGCGGCGGCGCAAAGGGGATGAGGGGAATGAGAATCTACGCCGACGCCTCCTTTCTGGTATCCTTGATATTCGCCAAGAAAATCTTCGCCCAGACCCGGCTTGCGTTCCTCATACCAAAGCGCGGCGGCTTCCAACTCTTGTGGAACCTCAGGATGCCGGATGACGCGCATGGAGCTTGGTGCGGATGTCCCGGATCATTTCTTCCTCCGAGCGGGCATCCACCCGGCCCTCTGCCATCTCACGGGAGCGCCGGTCAATCACTTCGTTCCACTGCGTCTCCGCGTCAGACTCCACTGTATTATCGAGGCTGGCGATAAGCTGGCGGGCAAGCAACGCCCGATCCTGTTCTGGCCAAGCCAGCACTTCAGCCATTTTGTCAGGGGCAATGCTCATGCGGTCTCAATATAGGCGTTTCCTAGCCTTCAAGCAAGTGTTCAATCGGTGTTCACATGGGTTTCCAGCCTGCCGGCGGGATCGGTGCGGACATCAGCGGGTTGCCACCCGGGGTGGGCGGTGGTGGCATGGCATTGGGCAGCGCCGGGCCAGGCGGACTGAATCCTCGCGGCCCAAATCCGGGCGGGCGGCCTCCGCCCGGAGAGGGGGGCATTTGCAGGCCGGATTTGATTTCGAGAAAGTAAACGGAATCGTAGCGCTGCCAGCCATGCCGATGTGATGTGCAGCACGGCAAAAGCGGCGGCTACAATGGCGGGCAGGAGTGCGATGAGATAAAAGCGGATTGCTTTGTCCATGCTGAACCACGGGCCTGTCATTGCGAGCACGGTGATCGTTGCGCCAGCGACAAGTGCGACATCGGCTGCAGGCAGGTTTGCTCGGCGATGCCATGCAACAACGAGTCCAGGAACGACCGCCACGGCAAACCCGATTGACGGCAGCCAACGCAGCAGGTGCATCCCGCCGTCCGGCGGCATCGGCATCTGCATTCCGTCTGCGGAAAACTTCGCCGGGTTCGTAAGCGCGATGATGAGACGGTGGATGCGGGCGGGGTCGAACTTCCAAAGTACCAAGGCCATCGCGAGTCCAAGGAGCACAATGCCCGCAGCCATCCACGGCAGCCGGTGACGCCCGCACCCGCAGCCTCCTTGCAGAGCAGTGAACGCCAGCAGCACCGAAGCCAGCAGCACGACCGCAGCGCCAAGCACGCCGATGTGGGTCAACCCGAGCAGCAGCAGGCACGCGAGAACGGCCATGCCGCGCCTGGGCGTCGGCGCGCTCAGCCAGCAATGCAGCGTCATGGCCAGGGCCGCGAGCCACACCAGCGCGAGCGAGTTCTTTTGTAGTTCCCCAGCCATCCGGAACCATGGCCCCGCAAGACACGAGAGCGCTGCGGCTGCGAGCGGCACCGCGTCGCCCTGACGGCGCGCCTTTGCCCAGCGCCGCACAAGCACGAATACCGGCAACGCTACGAGCGGCGGCAGCACGGCATCACAAAGCTTCACGGTCCACACAATGGCATCCGATTGCGCCAACCCGCTCGACTTCGCAAGCAACCACGCCAGCATTGCATGAATATGAAACGTGAGCGGCATGTCCGGGATACCGAGCACTCCGTGTTCGATGAGCGACCGTGCCTGCACGAGGTAGTAGGCGCCGTTCACCCCCGGCATTTAATGCGTGCCGAACAGCAGCCACGCGCGCGCTGCCACCGCCGCCGTGATGATCCCGACGACGGGTAAGAAATTCATCCACGACTTTCCACCGCCGCTCGTTAGCCGGTTCGTAGATCGTGTGCTTTTAGGAGATAATGAATCGGCTTCGTTCATGGGAGACGGGTCGGAGATCATCTCTGCCGTCTAAGAGGAAATGTTCATGACTTGGCCAATGGTTGGCTGGGAGTAAGAAACCGTCAAGACCGAAGAACGCCAGGGATAATGGTCCCAGGGCGGATTCAAGATTTGTAGCCGCTGACGGCAGTCGGCGCACTTTCTCGAATTTACGGAGATCAGCGCCGGCTGCCGTCGGCGGCTACGTTTTCTTGAATCCGCCCTGCGGGCTGGAGGACACAATCCCTTTGGGATTGCAGAACCACTGGTCTTTCCGTCGTTCCGTGCGGCAATGGCCTCGCACAGAATATCCGAAAGGCATTGGGTCAAATCCTGGCGGCATTGGCCATTCCTGTCCGCTTCGGGGTTGACTGAGATCCGGGAGCGGACAAGAATGTCCGCGCTCCAATTACCCAGGGTGATGGTTTTGGAGATGCCCATCAGGTGCAATTCAATTGGTGTTTTTTCTGTCCGCTTCGGGGTTGACTGAGCTCCGGGAGCGGACAAAAATGTCCAATGCCACTAGGATTTGACCCTCCTCATCCCGGAGGGATGGCCGACAATAGCCCAACGTTTGAACGTTGGGTGCGCGGGTCTAGAGGTGCATAAGTCCCGACAGGGACGGCTGAACCTCTGCGAGATCGGTCAGTCGTCACTTCTTATCGTTCTGCGGACGCTGGTCCCCAACGTTTAAACATTTGGCTATTCTCGCATGTCCCTACGGGACAAAGGCTTGGACCTGTTTCTCGGGCCTTCTCTGGGATCATATCCTAACGAGGCATTGGACATTCTTGTCCGCTTCCCACGCCGGCGCGCGCACGGTTGCGGACAAGAATGTCCGCGCTCCAATTACCCAGGGTGGTGGTTTTGGAGATGCGCACACAGGTGCAGTTCAATGGGTGTTTTTTCTTGCCTCACTCACCGCTCTCGGCTAAAATGTGGTCTTCAAAGGCATGTCCTCTGAAAGGCATGTCCTCTGAAAGGCATGTCCTCTGAAAGGCATGTCCTCTGAAAGCGGCGGATATTGAGGATTGCTTTACGTGGTTGCTTTTTTGCTTTTAATCATTATCGGCGGGCTTTGGCTTCAATGGAAGTCAGGGAAGCTTCGTCGTTTTGCACTTCAGAGTCTTCGCCAACTTGATGCCGCGCTTCGTGCAG
>JBAXTC010000768.1:0-3681 GCA_037130375.1 Verrucomicrobiota bacterium
TTAGGGATTTAACGGCGAAAAACCTCTCCGGGGGCTGGTTTTTCAGACCTGTTGCCATGCTTGGCCCGAACATTGATAAAGCCCGCCGTGAGGCTGCACGGCTTTTGTTTGCAACGGGCGTGCTCAGACCCTTGGTCTATTACACCCGGGACAAGATGCTCCATGTACCGCCTTCGCCGGAAATCAATCGGCATAGCGAAGCGTGGTGGTCCTTGCTCCAGATCGAAGCGGACAGCCTCGCTCCCAACTCTACGGCCGCGGTAATCTCTAAACAAAAGAACGCCACCGACCACCTGGGAAACTTGCTTTGCTACTTAACGGAGGAGCAGAGTTCCAAACTGGACACCAATCTGGTGGGAGTGTTTTTGAGAAGCTTTGCGAGCAAGGAAGGCGATGGCAAAGTTCAGTGGCCGCCCGTGTCCTTGCTCGCCGGCAACACGCTCGCTACCAACAATGCGATCAGAAAAGGTTTGGAGAATTACAACACGGCCTGCGTCCGGGCGCAGACGAACATTAACCTCGAGTTAACGCGCCTCAATGGTTTGACGGACCAACTGGCGAAATATTACAAATTAGAGTTGGAGTTTCTCGAGAGCCCCGAAAGCTCATGCGACAAGGTGGAGCCGATGCGGGAAAGCAAAGAAGCCGCAGATAGGCTCCAGATGGCACCGAACTTGGTCTCCGGATCCTTAAAGAGCCGCTACTCGGATTTGGGAGCGCGCGCGGCGGCTGCGTCCGCGTCATCCCTGAGTAATCTCGTCAGCATAACCAAGCTTGGCCTTGACCAGGAAAATAAACAGAGCCCTCTTGTCAACGATATTGGCCCTAGACTTTCCGAGCTGGAAAAGGAGGCTGGCAAGTCGGTCCTGTCCGCCTTGGATCTCCGCGCGCAATCGGTTTCAGACCTCGACACCTATTGCCTCTCGATCATCCCTCCCAATAACGTTTTGGCTTATCAAGCGCGCTGGGAGCTTTACACAAATGCTTGTGCCATGCAGAAGATATCGGTTGAGGCAACCATTCAGGACATCGGCGATTCGTGGCGGCAGTACACCACACTGAAAACCAGGTCGGAGAAGTTTCTTGGGGGATTGGCTGCGTATAAGGGGCCACTCGAAAAAAAGGCTACAAACAAGTGCAGTCTAATTGCGCAGAACAGGATGGCAGAACTTGAGAAAGACTTCTTGAAGTCTTACAAGGAAGTGGTTTGGAAACAACTGCAGGATGTGAGCACTTCGACGTCGTGGACCACAGACAGCGTGACCAACGTTCTTTTCTGGTTCAGTAAAGTTCAGCGCGACTGGAATGTCCGCAAAGATTATCTGGGCGCCAACGCAGAGATCGTCATTCCCATCCGAGAGGATTTGACGAACTCCCGGCAACAGGTTCTTAAGTCGATCAACAAATCTATCACCGACGGGCTGAAGTTTCCGGTGTTCCTGGACGCGGATCCCATGAAACCGATGGATTTGGAGAACTTGAGGAGGTTGCGGCCGCTGGTCGCCGAACTAAAAACCGTGCTGCAGGATCCAGGCTGGGAAACGGATAGTCCCGATCAGCTTCGTTCTTTGCAAGAAGACCTTCGCAGCTATTCCAGAATTGTGACTTCGCTCACGAAGCCGAGCGGAGCGGCAGCGGAATGGAAGCTATTCTTCGTCCCGCCTAAACCAGAACAGAAAGCCGATGAGGGCATTCGAAAGTATTTCCGACAGGCATTGATCTCGCCCGGACCGCACCCTCCGGATTGGAAGGAACTTCCAAACTTCAAGGCGCGAGGCGAAGTTGGCAAGGGAAGCCTTGATTCGGCAGTCAAGCTTACGTTTCGCCGGAACGCGGAGTCTCCGGAGGAAAAGCCGGTGGATTACCCTGTCTGGGGGATACTCCAGTGGATTCGCAATGGCAAACCGGAGCGTTTGGAAGACGGGCGCAAGTGGAGGTTCCGGGTTGGGCTTCGAGGACAACGGCAGAATGAAAGCGTCGCCGGCGATCTGTTTTTTGAGGTTGAGTTTCTCGATGAGCCTCTGCCCGAGTTGAAGGATTGGCCTCATTTGAAGTGACGATTGGCAACAGCAACCGCCGACAGCGATGACGACCTTTTACCAACGACTTCTTCGCGGCGGCAAGCAGGCCACCGGATCAGCGGAACCCCGGCTCGCGCTGGCCGCCTTCGGCAAGCATCCCGGATGGGATGATTACCTCGGGGGCGGCGTGGACACCGGCATCGGTGTGGATACCGGAACTTTGGCCCACGTTAAACACGCGGTGCATACGGAGGGCATTCGCGGGCAAATCGACTCCGGGGCGTGGGAAAAACTCGAGCCGGAGAAACGTCTCGAAGAGTTTGACCATGCCTTCCTGTGGCTGAGGGCAGGCCATGTTATCCTGGGTCAGATTTCGTCGTCCACGGATGGCAAGCGTCGCCGCTATCCGATGGTGCTATGCATCGATGCGGAGGGCGTTCCGCCGGAGTTCTTGCTGGCGAAAGCCCGGCCCGAGCTGAAGCGGCTGCGCGTCGCCTGTCAGGCCGCGACGACAGCCGAGCAAGTCACCACTGAATTCCGCGCGGCCCAGGACCGATTGAGGAGCGTATTGACCGAATCGGCTGAAAAGGACTCCGAAACCCTCCTGCCCGTCCAGGCGCGCCGACGTTTTCTGACCCACCCCGCGCTCGGGCCTGAGCGGCTGGGAATGCTCCGCGCGCTGCATGAACTCGGAACTGCGCCGGGACTATTGTCCAACGGCGGCAGACGGGAGTCGGGTGTGAGGGCACACGCGCGGACCTGCCACCTTCGACTGCCCCTGGCCAGCGATCTGCGCAACGAAGGGCTTTCGCTCTGGGCCGCTTTTCTGCGCTGCGCCATCCCCGACACGGTCCCGCTTCTGCTCATCAGCCGTTCGGGCATGGATTGGATTGACGCGGTCATTGGGGAGACGGCGAGCGACGATTTCTTCTGGCTTCAAGCCTCGCTCAAGGCCTCACCGCTGACGACGGAGATTCCTTTCGAGATTTCGCCGGACTTGAAAGCGCGGCTGGACCAGTTGGAGGCGCAGTTTCTTGGCGCGGAACCGCACGCAGCCGCGGGTGCGCCGCCGCCGGTCGCCAAAACTGCGCCACCCGCTCCTGCTCCCGTTCCGGTTGACTCACCGGGCCGAGAACCGCCGGCTTGGCGAAAAGGGAGCGCGCTCTGGGTTGGCGGAGGCATGGCCCTGGTTCTTGCCGCAGCTTGGCTTTTCTGGCTCGGCCGTGGGAAAGTTTCAACCTTGGTGGTTGGGCCGGACAGCAAGACCCGCCCTTACGGAGCTGCTAACCCAGAATTCACCCGCAAGCTCACCGGTCTCCGGAAGGGCGATGGAATCACCGTCGATTACAAGACCGCGGCCGATGCCCGGAGTTCGATTGGCCGGTACGATATTGTGCCGGTGCTCAACGATCCCAAGAGAAAGTTGCGCCATTACCGAGTGACCACAAACCAGAGTGGACTCACAATCACGCCTGTCGCGTTAACAGTTACCGCGAGCAATCAGAGCCGCGCCTACGGGTCCATTAATCCGCCCCTGACCGGTTCGATTCAGGGGTTACAAAACAACGATGGCATCACCGTTACCTGCCGCACGAAGGCAGATGCGAAAAGCGCGGTAGGGGCTTACGACATTGTGCCTGAGATCAATGATCCCACAAAA
>JBAXTC010000769.1:0-3678 GCA_037130375.1 Verrucomicrobiota bacterium
CCTGCAAAATCGTAGCCGCCGACGGGAGTCGGCGCACTTTTCCTCGATTATCGGAGTGTTAGCGCCGACTGCCGTCGGCGGCTACGATTTCTTGAATCCGCCCTGCAGGCAGCGTGACCAAGAATGTTTAGAGTTTACCAACGGCTGATCTTGGCAGATGCTTCCAGCCTGAACTGCTATATCGCCACTTTCGCCCGATGAGAAACCAGAAACCAGAAACCAGTAAGGCAATTATGATCAAGCGCTTCTTAACTATTCTGACCCTGACGACACTTTGCGCGCTCAACCTGACCGCTGCGGACGCGCTGGAACGCGGCTTTTCGCACCCGCCCGACTCGGCTCGCCCGTGGGTCTATTGGTTCTGGTTGAACGGCAACATTACCAGCAACGGCATCACCGCAGACCTCGAAGCCATGAAACGCGTGGGCATCGGCGGCGTGCTCATCATGGAGGTGGACCAGGGCGCGCCCGCCGGCCCGGCCGATTTCATGGGACCGCAGTGGCGAGACTTGTTCAAGCACGTGGTGGCGGAAGCGAGCCGGTTGGGGTTGGAAGTGAACATGAACAATGACGCGGGCTGGAACGGCAGCGGCGGGCCCTGGATCAAGCCGGAGCAATCCATGCAGAAGGTGGTTTGGACTGAGACCAACCTGGCCGGGCCGAAACACTTTGACGGCATCCTGGCGCAGCCGGAGACGGTGGCCGGGTTCTACAAGGACATTACCGTGCTGGCTTTTCCCGCTCCCGGCGCACACCGGATAGCGGGCATTCGGCAGAAGGCGCTGTTCGAGACCGGCTTCGTTGACGTGCCGGCGGGGCAGAGCTTGCCGGCCGAAATGTTAATCGACCGCAGCCGGATGCTCGATCTCACATCGCGCATGGACAGTGCCGGGCGTTTGCAGTGGGAGACGCCCGAGGGACAGTGGACGGTGCTGCGGTTGGGGCACACGAGCACAGGGGTGCAAAACTCGCCGGCACCGCAAACCGGCCGCGGGCTGGAATGCGACAAGCTGAGCAAGGAGGGCATCGCGGCCAACTTCGCCGGAATGATGGCCAAAATCGTGGCCGATACCCGCAGCAATGGCGGCCGCGCCAACGCCGGCCTGGTGGCGACGCACATTGATAGCTGGGAAAACGGGGCGCAGAATTGGACGGCGAAAATGCGCGAGGAATTTCAGAAGCGGCGGGCCTACGACCTGCTTCCGTTCCTGCCGACGATGACGGGCCGCGTCGTGGACACCGCTGAGGTGTCCGAGCGGTTTCTCTGGGATTTGCGGCAGACGATTTCGGAGCTGGTGACGGAGAATTACGCCGGGCAGATGCGGGAACTCGCCCACGCGGCCGGACTGCGATTCACCGTGGAAGCCTACGGCGCCCCGTGTGATTCGATTGCCTACGGCGGCGCGTCCGACGAACCGATGGGAGAGTTTTGGAGCCCGAGCGGCGCGCTGGAAACCTGCCGGGGCATGGCTTCAGCCGGGCATGTCTATGGGAGACGGATCGTCGGCGCAGAATCCTTCACGGCGGCGGACCAGGAGAAATGGCGCGAGCACCCTGGCTCGATCAAGGCGCTTGGAGATTCAGCCTTTTGCGAAGGAATCAACCGGTTCGTGTTTCACCGTTACGCGTTGCAGCCCTGGGCCGCAGACCGCCGCCCTGGCATGATGATGGGGCCCTGGGGTCAGCACTACGAACGCACGCAGACCTGGTGGGAGCAGTCTGCCGACTGGCATCGCTATTTGGCCCGCTGCCAATTCCTGTTGCGGCAGGGGCTGTTCGTCGCGGACATCTGTTACCTCCAGCCGGAAAGGCCGCCGCAGTCTTTCGAGGCTCACCCGCGCCTGGGCTACGATTACGATGAATGCGGAGCCGAAGTGGTCCTGACCCGCATGTCGGTAAGAGACGGTCGGATCACACTGCCCGACGGGATGAGCTACCAATTGCTTGTCCTGCCCCAAACCGGCAGGATGACGCCGCCACTGTTGCGCAAGATCAAAGAACTGGCTCAGGCCGGGGCGGCCATCGTCGGCCCGCCTCCACAAAGCTCGCCCAGCCTCTCAGGTTTTCCTGAGTGTGACAGCGAAGTCCGGGAACTGGCCACCCGGATTTGGGGCGAGGGCGACGCCAGCCAAAGCGGCGAGCGGCGGCTCGGGTCTGGTCGCGTGTTCCGGCAACGAGAGCCGGAGAAGGTTCTCGGGGATATGGGAATTGCGCCGGATTTCGCCAGCGGCGAGCCGTTGCGATACATTCATCGCCGGGCCGAAGGCACGGATATCTATTTCGTCGCCAATCGCACCCCACGCAGTGTCGCTACCACCAGCACGTTTCGGGTCGCGGGCAAAGTGCCGGAGTTGTGGTGGCCTGACACCGGCAAGCTGGAGCGGGCGGCAGCTTTTCAGGAGAGCAACGGCCGCACGAGCGTTGGTCTGACGCTGGGCCCCAGCGGCTCGGTGTTTGTAATCTTCCGCAAACCCCTGGCCGACACGCTGGCGGCGACCCGCCTGCTCCACAATGGCGAACTCGTTCTTTCCACCAGGCTCGGCTCCCAACCCCAGATGCTGATCGAGCGCGCAACCTATGGTGTGCCGGGCAACCCGAACCGGACGCGGGATGTGCGCCAGAAGGTGCAGCAGAAAGTCGATGCGGGAGAACGCAGCTTCCAGGTATCATCCCTGGCAGCCGGAAATGACCCCGCTCCTGACGTCCTCAAGACGCTCGTGGTCGATTATGTCATCGGCGGAAGGCATTATAGCGTCAAAGGGCAGGATTCGACGACCGTTCATTTGACTGCCGACGCGGTGGGATTGGTGGTGGAAAAGGCGCGCTACGGGGTGCTGGATGATCCGAAGCGGACACGGGACGTTCGTGAGAAACTCCAGCGGCTGCTGGATGCCGGAGAGAGCAGTTTCCCAGTCGCGCGGATGGCCGATGGAGATGATCCGGCGCTGATGGTGGTCAAGACGCTCGAAGTGGATTACAGCCTCGATGGCAAACGAATGTCTGCGCACGGCACGGACCCGGAATTGATCGAACTTCGGCCCCTCACGGCGGAAAGAGCGATGGTTGCCGAACTCCACGCCGTCAATGCGCGCAAGCTGGCACTGGAAGCCTTCCAGCCGGGCAAATATGAACTGGAGTTTGCCGATGGAACGAGCCGGCAATTCATTGCTTCCGAAATCCCGCAGGCCCACGAGGTGAGTGGCCCCTGGACGGTGCGGTTCGCGCCCGGCTGGGGCGCGCCGGCCCAGGCCACGTTCGAGAAGCTCGCTTCCTGGAGCAGCCATGCCGACCCGGGAATCAAGTATTACTCCGGCACGGCGGTTTACAGCGCGGCTTTTGACTTGCCACGAACGCTGGTCAAAGGCGACCGGCGGTTTTACCTGGACTTGGGCCGCGTCGAGGTCATGGCAGAGGTGAAAATCAACGGCAAGCGCTTCCCACTGCTCTGGAAGCCGCCCTATCGACTGGATGTCACCACCGCAGCTCGGGCTGGCCGGAACACAATCGAGGTCACGGTGGTCAATCTCTGGCCGAACCGGCTGATCGGCGACGAGCAATTGCCCGAGGACAGCGATCGCAATCCTGACGGCACACTCAAGAACTGGCCGTCCTGGCTGATTGCGGACAAGCCCAGCCCGACGGGGCGCTATACATTTTCCATCTGGCGTCTGTGGAAAA
>JBAXTC010000077.1:0-17322 GCA_037130375.1 Verrucomicrobiota bacterium
CCTGGCAATCCTATTCCCTGCGCATCCATTGGCGAATGGTCTTCTTCATCTCCCGCCGGCATCAGGAGCGAACAGCCGGGCATTTGACGCGGGCCTTTACGGCACGGCCGGCGCCGATAGTTCATCTCTTTCGCTTTCCGCGCGTCACGATCAACCACGGGTTTGTCCTGTATGGCCTCACTGAAACCCCTTCGGCCCTGCACTTCACGGCCTACGACCCAAATATTCCCGGCCACCCGGCAGAACTGACCTACAATCGTGCTGACCGGACATTCTACCTCCCTCCAAATCATTACTGGGCCGGTGGACATGTCGATGTAATCGAGATCTACCGCAACTGGCTCTTTTGAGGCACCCTATTGCGCATGAGCTTTCGCGTCATTCTAATCACCGGGGCCAACGGCGGCTTGGGCCAGGCCATCGCTCGGACCTTTTTGTCCGAGTGCGACAAGAGTTTTACCTGGCTGGCGGTTCACTCGCGCCGCGATAAGGCGGAAGCACTAACCCAGTCGCATCCCGATCGTTGTCGCTGCGTGTCACTGGACGTGGCCTCGAACGAATCGTGGCGGAAGGCCGTGGCTGAGGTGTTGGCCGCTCATGGACGGCTGGATGTCCTGGTGAATAACGCCGGAGCCCATGAAGACGCCCTGTTGGGGATGATGCCCGTGGCGGCGTGGGAAAGCGTGCTGGCTACGAATCTGGATGGTGTCTTCCACGGCTGCCAGGCGGTGCTGCCGACGATGATCAGTCAGCGCTCAGGCAGAATCGTGAACATGGCGTCGCTCAGCGCGCTCCTTGCGCCGGCTGGCCAGGCCAACTACGCGGCCGCCAAAGCCGGGGTGATTGCCCTGACCCAATCCCTCGCAAAAGAGGTGGCCCGCATCGGCATCACTGTCAACGCCGTTTGCCCAGGCTTTGTCGAGACCGAGGCGCTGGCCCATTTGGTTGGCGAGGAGCGAAAAGCCGCCCAGATGAGGATTCCGATGCGGCGCTTTGGGCGGCCCGAGGAGGTGGCGGCGGCAGTCCTCTTTCTGGCTGCCCCCGAGGCCAGCTATATAACGGGTTCTGTGCTCAAGGTGGACGGCGGCATTCTGTAATCGAACCTCGAACTGGTTAGCGTTTGGTGACATCGAGGCATACCATGCGCGTCAGGTCGCGCGCAATCAGCCGCCCACCCGCCAGCGCCATCGGCCCCCACGATTCTCGCCCCTTCAAAACCTGTGCCTGACCCAGTAGAGTATATTTTTCCGGGTTGGCATCGATAAGGCGCACCAGGCCCGAGTCGTTCATGGCTAAGATGAGCCCGTCGGCCATGATGAACGGACCGAGACCAAATTGCTGGCCGGAATCGCTTGTCCAGGCGGGTTTTCCCTCCAGAGTCAGGCAAACAAATTTACCGTCTGCGCGCACGCCGTAGATATGGCCGCCGTGAAAGATGGGGGTGTGCTGCGTGGCGCCAAAGACCTCCGCCTCCAGCTTGAATACGGTTTTGGCTGCGAAACGGCCATTTTCCCTCTTGATCTGAACCATCAGGCTGCCCGCATTGTATCCGCCACTAAGAAAAAATCGGCCGTCGTCCAAGATCAGCGGCGATGGCACAGTGGCAATGCTGATCTTCCAGTTTGTGGTTTCCCAAAGGATCGAGCCGTCCTTCGCCGAGACACCCACAACTCCGTTGTTGGCGCAATAGACATACATCCGCTCTCCGCCAAACTCCATCGGCATCACCGATGAATGAGTCATTTTCCAGCCATGCGGATTGGGTGTCCGCCAAAGCTCCTTGCCCGTCCCGGCGTCCACCGCGAGCAGCAGCGCCTCTTTGCCCCCGGGCGCAAGGATGACAGCGCCATTCTGGATGAGCGGACACTGACCCGCATACCATGGTGGCACGGTTGCGCCATATTGGCGCACCAAATCCAACCCCCAACGCAGCTCGCCCGTGACCGCATCCAGGCAAACCACATGGCACTTAGGGCCCATCGCGACGACCAACTTCTCGGTCAGCGCCGGAACGGTGCGTGACATGCCGTGATTGCGCTTCACTGGAACGGGATAGGTGTATCGCCAGATTTCCCGACCATCCGCCAGCGATAGGCAGCGAAGCGCGTCTTGTTTCTTGTCGCGGTCATAGTCCATCACATAGACACGCCCCCCAAGAATCGCTGCGCCGGCGTAGCCTTCGCCGACGTCCATTGCCCACAATTCGCGCGGATCGGCAGCTTGCCAGGTTCGCGCAAGATTCGCCGTTTCGGGGCTGACGCCATCCCGGTTTGGCCCTCGCAATTGCGGCCAGGCGCCGGCAATACTCGCAGGCTCACCATCGGAACGGATAAGTTTGCCGGCCAGAACCGGGTTGGCCCTTGTCCCCGACTCGCCGCCCGGACCCTGGTCCGTTCCTGGCACCCGCAATGCCAACGGTTTGCCTGGACCGCGCCCGAGCCATAGCGCCAAAGCGGCAATAGCGACCACAGCCAGCACACCTGGAATCAACAACCCGGTCTTCGCAAACCCATGTTTCTTCATCAATTAATACCGTTTTACCCCGAACCTCGCCGCAGGTCGAGCCTCGGCAGGCACAAAAAACCGGGCTAGTCAGTCAGGGGGTGACCGAAAAGCCCGGGGAATTTTAGAATTTGGTACAAACGTAGGATTACGGAGAACATCGACCCTGGCCTGTACCTGGAGCCTGGGCCGAAATCGCTTCTGGGCTGACAAAGAACAAACTGCCGCTGCCCGTGAAATTCATTTCAAGTGGCATCATCTGGCTCTAAGTAATCATGCCCGCTTATTTTTGTCAACCACGATGCGATAAGTATTAATGAGCCTTCAGTGCGCTATAAGTCGAGGGCTTTCGCTCGCGGCTGCTGTTGGAATCGGCCGTCCCAAGGTCGCACAAGACGGCGTCACGGCATCTAACAACATTCCAAGAATTCAGAACATTCCTGTTTACAGCCGACCGCGGGCTGTTAGTATTGACTCTGCAAACTGGAAGCATGACATGAAAAAGATTGAGGCCATCATTAAACCTTTCAAACTCGAGGATGTTAAAGAGGCTCTGTCCAGCCTTGGCGTCGAGGGCATGACCGTTTCTGAGGTCAAGGGCTTTGGCCGCCAGAAAGGGCACACCGAAATTTATCGCGGCAGCGAATACACCGTCGATTTTCTGCCAAAAATCAAAATCGAAGTCGTTTTGGGCGACGCCCAGGTTGCTTCGGCGGTGGACGCGATTGTGAAGGCGGCCAAGACTGGCAAAATTGGCGACGGAAAGGTTTTTGTCAGTTCCATCGACAATGCGATTCGGATACGGACCGAAGAAACCGGCGAGCAGGCGGTCTAAGACTCGCTGCTGCTCGTTTCTGCGCAGCCAGGTCGGGCAACTCTGAATCATCGCGAATCCCAGATTCACGCCCGAATCCAAGGGCGTGGCAATGAATAAATGCCTGGTTTTATTGGAGATAAAAGGTCTGTGAATAACTCGTTAATAAGAGTTAATATGTTGTCCTAGCAACTTATGGCCGCATCGCCTAAAAACATCCCCCGGGGGCGCAGTTTCGCCCTGTTGGATTGGGCCGCGCAGACACAGTGATATAGACGACCGTCGCCCACGTTTGTAAGTTGTTGACTCGCAGCACTTTATTTGTATCTGCGACTTTGGAAGAATCGGAACCTCGATATGCAAAACAGATTTTATTGGCCGGTGGTCGGTTTGGTGGCACTCCCGACAGCCCGGAACGGTTCTAAATGTGCGGTAGTTGGCTAGGTGAATAAAATGCCCGAAATTCGGGCTTTTGGGAGAAAAACATGCAAGCCTCCGCAGAAGGAATTTGGAGCGCGGCACAGGAACATCTTCGTTCCATGCTTAGCGCTGATACGTACAATCTCTGGTTCGCTCCGTTGCGGGCCGCTGCGCTGGAAGACAACAGCCTCACGTTGGAAGTCGCCAACGACTTCTGCGAAGTCTGGCTTAAAGATAACTACATGGGGCTGCTGCAGGACGTGCTCGCGCTCGCATCAGGGCGGCAACTGCAGGTCACATTCAAAGTTGGTTCGGGCCACCCTGCTCCGGCGGCACCCCCTCCGCCCCAACCAGACACCAAACCTGCGAAAAGCGCGCCGGAACGAACCCCCGTCAACAACGACATCAGTTTCAATCCGAAGAACACCTTCGACACGTTTGTCATCGGCAGCAACAACAACTTCGCCTGCGCTGCCGCGCAAGCGGTCGCCCAGGCGCCAGGCAAATCGTATAACCCACTATTCCTTTATGGCGGAGTCGGCTTGGGCAAAACGCATTTGCTCCATGCCATCGGGCAACATGTCGTTGGCCACAAGAAGGGCGCCCGCGTTGCCTACGTTTCCTCGGAAAAGTTCACCAACGAATACATCGACGGCATCCAGAACAACCAACTCGTCCGCTTTCGGAAGAAATATCGGCAGACCGATGTGCTGCTCATCGATGACATCCAATTTCTGGCCGGCAAAGAGCGGATTCAGGAGGAATTCTTTCACACGTTCAACGCCCTGCACGAGGCGCATAAACAAATCGTCCTGACCTGCGACCGCCCCGCCAGTGAGATCCAAAACCTCGAGCATCGGCTGGTTTCCCGGTTCGAGTGGGGCCTGGTGACTGACCTGCAGCCACCCGACGTCGAAACGCGCCTGGCGATTCTGCAGAAAAAGGCCCAGATCATGGGCGTGCAACTGCCCGAGGAAATCATGAACTTCCTCGCCAATCGGATTCGCACCAATATCCGCCGCCTCGAGGGCGCGTTGATTCGTGTCGCCTCTTACGCCTCGCTCACCGGCAAGAAAATCTCTCTTGAAGTGGTGGAAGGTCTGCTGCGCGAAATCCTCCACGAGGAAGGCCGTTACTCGATCAACATTGAACTCATTCAGAAGAAGGTTGCCGAGCAGTTTGATATTCGGCTCGCAGATATGACCAGCAAACGCCGACCCGAAAACATCGCTTTTCCGCGGCAGGTCGCCATGTTCCTCGCCCGGCAGATGACCGATACTTCGTTGAGCGCCATTGGCGAGGCTTTTGGTGGTCGCGACCACGGTACCGTTCTTTATGCCTGTCGCCTGGTGAAAGACCGCATGGAAGTGGACCCCAACATCCGCCAGATCGTCAGCTATTTGGAAAAAGCGCTTATGCGCTGAGTGCCCGGGTCCAGCCCGACGCTCCAAAGACGCAACATTGCCGGCCAGGGCAAACTCTCATGCCAGCGATCGAAGTAAGCGCCCTCACCAAAGCGTTCCGCACCTACCGAAAGCAGCCGGGTTTTGGCGGTGCCGTTCGGGGCCTGTTCCGTCGGCAGTACGAGCAAACCTTCGCGGTCAAAGATGTCAGCTTTACCGTCGAACCCGGCGAACTTGTCGGTTTTCTCGGCCCCAACGGCGCCGGCAAGACCACCACCCTCAAGATGCTGGCCGGCCTGCTCTATCCCACCAGCGGTTCAGCCCGCGTGCTCGGTTATGTCCCGTGGGAACGGGACGACGGCTACCGCCGCCAGTTCGCACTGTTGCTCGGCCAGAAGAACCAGCTCTGGTGGGATCTGCCTGCGCGCGAGTCACTCGAACTCAATGCCAAAATCTACGGCATCTCCCCGGCAGCCCTCGATCGCACCGTCGCTGAAATGGGCGAATTACTCGGCGTGCGTGACAAGCTCAATGTCAGCGTGCGCGAACTCTCCCTTGGCGAACGCACCAAAATGGAATTGATCGCTTCGCTCCTCCATCAACCGAAAATCCTCTTCCTTGACGAGCCGACCATTGGCCTCGATGTCGTCTCCCAAAAAATCGTCCGCGAGTTCCTGCGCACCCACAACGCGAAGCAGAAGACCACCATTCTCCTCACCAGCCATTACATGACCGACATCCAGGAGCTGTGCGATCGCGTCATCATCATCGATCACGGCACGATCTTCTTCGATGGCCGCCTGAGCGAGGTAGTGGACCGTTTCGCCGATTCCAAGCTCATCACCATTCAATGCGAGGGAGCCGCCAAATGTTCCGCCGAAGATTTGAGCCGGTATGGCGAAATCATCGCCCAAAACCCCGGCAACATCCAGATCAAGGTCAAACGCGACCGTGTCATCCCGGTCTGCAAAGCTTTGCTGGACGAACTCCCGGTCAGCGATATCGACATCCAGGAAGTCCCCATCGAAGAGGTCATTCGCCGCATCTTCGCCCGTTGAGTTTGACCTTGAAACTGATTCCAGCGCTTGATACCATAAGCCTGTGAACTTGATTTGCTTCCCGGCTCGATCCTTCCCGGTCTTTACCCTCAGTGTTGCCGTCGCAGTTCTCGGATTTGCCGGTTGTCGGAGCGCCGCCCCGGACGCTTGCATAAAGCCCACTGCAGCCGCCCTCTCCCCAACCAATACCCCCGCTGCCACTGCGGTCTCTTCCACCAACCAGACAGTCCGAATCGCCAAACGTTTTAGCTACACGCCCCGGACCTACCCGGTGGACGAACGCGGCTTCTCACCGGTGGACAAGGCTTTGGCCAAAGCCTACGCCCGCGAGGACATGGTGACCGACGACGCGGAAAGCGCCCTCAATCCGTACGTGCTCAAGGTAATCTCGGCATCACCGCCTACGGTCTGGGCCGTGCCATCACCGGCATCGAGCAGGCGCGGCCCGGCGATTTCCTCAGTTACAGCACCACGCCGCCCGGCGGCCACTCCGTGATTTTCATCGACTGGATTCGCAACGAACAATCCAAGATCATCGGGTTCAAGTATTTTTCCTCGAACCTCTCGGGCACCCACGGCGTCGGCTACGGCTCCGGCAAGTTCAGCGATTCGACCCCCAACGGCAGAGGCATCCTCCGCAATTCAATGCGCATCGCTCGTGTGGGGGCGATAAAGGATTATGCCAAATTCGACCGGGTTGCAATCCCGCAACGCAACGCTTACTTGCCGACGCAACCCGAGCGGATTGGTCATGGGTTTTAGCGCTCGCAAAAGAACGTTATGGCTCAGGCACCCCGGGCGCTGAGCTAAGATTAACAGCAAGGCGCAACCCGGCCTTGCCTGGAGCCAAGCTCGACCGCAGCCGGTATTTCGATGCTTTTCATCGCGGCCTCGACATCTTTTAGGCCGTGACCGGTGATGAGCAGGACGATCTGCTCTTTCCGGCTCAGCAAATCCGATTTCCCCAGTTTCTTCAATGCGGCCACTGTGGCCGCCGCCGCTGGCTCGGCGAAAACCCCGGCTACCTGGGCCAGGGTCCGCTGGGCGGCCAGTATCTCGTCGTCCGTGACCGTTAGTGAAAAGCCGCCGCTCTCGAGAACGGCGTTCCTGGCCATCTGCGCGTTGGAAGGGATCGAGACCGAGATGGAATCCGCAATGGTCGCAGGGTGAACGGCATCCCGGTAGGTTCCGGTGCTGATGTAATTATGAATGGCCGCGGAAGCTTCAGCCTGAACACAGACCAGGCGAGGGAGCTTGCGAATCAGGCCCGCAGCTTTGAGATCATAAAACGCCTTATAGACGCCCGCGAGGATGACACCATCACCGACCGGCACGAGAATAACATCCGGGGCGCGGCAATGGTTCTGATGGTAGATTTCCAGGCCAACAGTCTTCTTGCCTTCAATCGTGAGCGGATGATAAGCGGTATTGCGGTTGAGCCCTCCATTGCGGGTCGTGTACTCCAGGGAGAGCCGGAAGGCATCGTCGTAGGTTCCTTTGAGCGGGATCACGCGGGCGCCATAGAGGACCATCTGCGCCAGTTTCGCTTTGGGCGCCTTTTCGGGCACGAAAATGATTGCCTGCTTGCGGGCGGCGGCACAGACCGCAGCCAGGGCGCTGGCGGCGTTGCCGCTGGACGCGGTGACGATTGATTTCTCCTTGAGTCGAATGGCTTCCGCTACCACGAGAAACGAGGCGCGATCTTTCAGGGATGCGCTGGGATTGAGACCGTCGTTCTTAATCCAGACGTTCTCAAAACCGAACTCATTTCCCAACGTCGCGGACTTGTGAAACGGCGTGTTGCCAACCGGGTAAGGCGGATAGTGCCTTGCCTCGACAGCGGAGAAGAGGTTCCAATCGGGATTGGCCTTTTTGAACCGTTTCTTGATGGCGGCGTAATCGAATTGGACGGTCAGGACGCCCACCAGCGGGATGCCTGGCCGATATGCCTTCCCGCACGCCGGACAGAGGTAACGAACGTCATCGCGCTCGTAAGCCTTGCCACAGGTCGTGCAGACGTAGAGGAAATCGATCATCTAGGCTTTGCCGTTGAGTCGGGCCACGAAGGCGGCGTAGAAAGCGGCGGCGGCGCTGAGGTGCTCGATTGGGCAGGCCTCGTTCGGGGCGTGGGCATACACCTCATTGCCGGGACCGAGCCCGAGGCAGGGAATGCCATGCAGGCCCGCAATCGCGATGCCATTGGTGCTGAAGGTCCACTTGTCCACCAGCGGTTGCCGGGACAAAACTCCCGAGTAAGCGGCGATGGCCTCTTTGAGCCAGGGCGAGTTTTCAGGCATGACCCAGGTGGGGTAATACTTTTCCATGGGATAGACCTTGCCGGTGTAAGCCGCCTCGGCGTAGTTCAGCACATGGACTTTTGCGTCAGGATAGCCCGCCTTCTTGGCAGCCGCCCGGACCTCGGCGAGGGCGCTGGCTTTGGTTTCCCCGACGGTAAGACGGCGGTCCAGATGAAGACCGGCACCGTCAGCGACGGCACAAAGCGAGGGTGACGAGGAGCGCACTTCCGTGACCGTTACGGTTCCTTTGCCCAGAAACGGATCATTTCCCAAACGCTGGTTGAGTTTCTCGATCTCGAGCGCGATGCGCGAGATTTTGTAAATGGCATTGTCGCCGCGTTCGGGGGCGGAACCATGACAACTGCGGCCTTTGACTTCAACGCGGATTTCCATGCGGCCACGATGGCCGCGATAGATGTTGAGATTGGTGGGCTCGGTGATGACCACGAGCTCGGGTTTAATGGCCTCCTCGAGAATCAGGTGCAGCCAGCAAAGGCCGTCGCAGTCTTCCTCCATCACCGTGCCGGTGAAGTAAATGGTGAACTGGTCGTTGAGATTCAGTTCCTTGATCATCTTCGCGGCATAAACCATCGAGGCCATGCCGCCTTTTTGGTCCACTGTGCCGCGCCCCCAGATCTTACCGTCCTTGATCGTGGGCTCGAACGGGTCGAACGTCCACTGCTCACGGTCGCCGGGATAAACGGTGTCGATGTGGCCATCGAATGCGATCACCCGGGGGCCGTTGCCGATTCGCCCGATGATGCTGCCCAGGCCGTCGATACGGACCTCGTCGAAGCCGACTTTCTTCATCTCCTTCTCGATGACGCCAATGACATCCTTTTCCTTCGAGGAGAAGGAGGGCGTGCGGACGAGGTCGGCTAGAAAACGGGTGGTTTCTTTCTCGAGCTCCTTTGCTCTCTTCTGAATCGTCAGGTACGTTGACGCGGTGTCCGGTTTTTGAGCGGGCTTGCGATTCTTTGTCAGAGTCTTTGCCATAAATCCTTTGCCAGTTCCCGAGCGCGCGCGTTGATTCGCGGCTCGTCAATATTCAGAGTGAGTCGGCGGTTCTCCATCAATACTCTCCCGGCAACAATCGTGGAATCCACCGGGGCCTGAGATATGCCAAATACCAGGTGGCCAAAAGCGTTGTCGGAGCCGAGAGGAGTCGGCGGGTCATAGTCAATAATCACCACGTCGCCCACGCAGCCTTCGCGAAGTTCGCCCACGGGCAGATTGAAAGCCCTTTGCGCGATACGGGGATTATTCGAGAACAGTGTGGTGACCACCTCCAAAAACCCAACCGACGGGTTCTGAGCGCGACTGTGCTGGGACCAGAGGGCGACGCGCAGCTCCTCCAGCATGTTGGTCGTCATGGCGTCCGTGCCGAGCCCAACCAGAATTCCCTGGTCGATCAAGGCAATGACATCCGCGATGCCCACCGCATTATTCAGGTTCGACTGCGGATTATGCACCACGGCGGTTTCGGTCTCGGCCAGAATTTCCATTTCCCGGCGATTTACATGCACGCAGTGCGCGGCAATGCTCTGGAATCCCAGAATCCCGAACTTGTCGAGCCTCTCCACCACGCGATTCCGGTGATGGCGTTGCGAGAAGTCCTGATCGCTCTGCGCTTCAGCGACATGAATGTGAAAGCCGGCGCCAAGCTCGTGGCCGAGGGTTGCAGCTTTTTCCAGGGTTGAATCCTTCAGGGTGAAC
This sequence comes from Verrucomicrobiota bacterium, assembly GCA_037130375.1. Lineage (GTDB taxonomy): Bacteria > Verrucomicrobiota > Verrucomicrobiia > Limisphaerales > UBA8199 > JAPLUA01. The sequence goes on from JBAXTC010000077.1 coordinate 10,211, forward strand.
GCAGCGTGAAGACCAAACAGGGCGGTGGTCAAAGGTTGCGGGTTGATGGTCGAGGGGCGAGGGCCGGGAGCCGAAGTTTGGCGTCCAAGCCCATCATCTATCGTCCCTCGACCTTGCTGGCAGTGGCGGATGAAGGCGGCATTCTCTTCGAGACCCTGTTTGGATATGCGCGCCCCATCGCGGTCCGAGAGTTCGTAGCAGAGGCAGGCTCGCAATCCTGATTCTTGCACAGCCTTCTCGATTGCGGCCAGTGAGCCGGGCACGGCGTTGGGGCTGGCGTGATGGTCGATCAGAGTCGTGGTGCCGTGACGAATCGATTCGAGCAGCGCAACCAGCGCGCTGTAATGGCAATCTTCCGTCGTCAAAGCCGAGTCGAGCCGCCACCAGAGGTTCTTGAGCACGCCAACAAAATCGCGGGCAGGCCGGGTTTTGGCAAGGCCGCGGGCGAAGGTGCTGTAGAAGTGGGTGTGGGCGTTGATCAGGCCAGGCATGACTACTTTGCCCGAGGCATCGATCCGCTTGCCGGAGAACTCTTTAATCAGGCTCCGAGGAGCAATGCGGGTGATAAGACCGTTCTCGATTAACACAGAGTGGCCGGGCAGGACCGCCGGCGTCTTTCCGACAGTCAAAACCGTTCCGTTTTCGATGAGCAATGACATCGCAAGTTGCGTGGTTGCAAGGTTGCGCGGGCTAGTGCTCGAGGGCGGCCAGTTCCCGGGCGGTTCGCGGGCGCATCGAAATCGCACCAGCAAAACATTTCTGCGCGCACAGTGAACAGCCGATGCAGAGCGCCGGGTCAAAGACCGGCACTTTCCTGCCGTTCAAGGCGATGGCCTGGTAAGGGCATCGCGTGCAGTTGCCGCAGTGTTCGCACAAGTCAGCAATGACCGATGGCAGCTTCTTTGTGGCGGACAGCGCCATGAAATCGGTGATCGGATGCGGCAAAGCCGAACCAATGAGGTCCCTGACCGACTTGAACCCGCGCTCCTCCATCAGGAAACTCAAGCCGGAATGCAGTTCGTCCACGATCCCCAGGCCGTATTTCATCGCGATGGTGCAGAATTGCACGGTCCGAGCGCCGAGAGCGAGGAAGTTGGCCGCAGCTTTGTAATTCATCGGTCCGCCGTTGCCGGAAACGGTGATGCCGGTGCTGGCGACTTTGGCCAGCGTCAGGTTGCTGATGGGTAACACGCCTTCGCCGGACATGCCGACGACAACGCCTTCTTCCCAGCGCCGGCTCTCCGCCTTGCGGAAAGTGAGTGAAGGGAAGCTGTTGGCCAGGGTTACACCGGCTTTCTTGTTCGGGTGCCTGGCAAAAACCTCCTGGATACGTTTGATGATCGGCTGAATGGAAGTTACTGCCGCGGTGAGTTTGAAGAGTTTGGGGTTGTCATTGGCGCTGGCCTCCAGCACCCAATCAATGATCTTCGCCGTCAGCTCGGCGTTTTGGGAAACAACGTCCCCATCCGTCCCGTCGCCTCCCTGGGGACAGGAGAGGCTGTATTCGACCCCCATGGCGCCGGCGCATTCCAACTTGCGCGTGTTCGACTGCCAAACTGCTTTGTCCTGCTCATCACGCCCGGTGACCGGCCCGCCGGTGGACGCCAGTGTGAGCCGATCCGGAAACTCCTTTACCAACTGCTCGACCTCTTGTCGAACCCGATCCAGGGCATGGCCGGAAACGTTATCACAATTGCCGTAAGTCGAGGGGCCGATCACCGCCATGTATTCGCCCGGAATGTGGATCGGGACATTGTCAAAGGCGGTTTTCATCACACCGCCAGACCAGCCGCGCTCGTAAGCCTTGCGCATCTGGGCGTAACCATCGGTGTGCGGTGCGGCCGAGAGGAGGAAAGGAGAGAGTATCTTGCGGCCGAAGAACTCCGTGGTCAGGGGCACGGGGCACAAGTTCAAGCCCGCCAGAATGACGCGGCTCTTGGCGCGATTTGCTATCGACGGACGCTTTCGACCGGCGATGTAGGCCTCGGCTTCGAGCGCCGCATTCTTGCCCGTGGCGACGGCCTCAACCACGGTTGCCGAGCCCAGCACCATGTCGCCGGCATAAAAGATGCCGGGGGCCTTCTTTACGGGCAGCCTGGACCGGCTGCCGATGGCGGAAATGACGACATCAAACTCACGAAAGACCGGTGACTCCTTCGGGTTGACGACGAAATTCTCCGGGCGGGGCGCTTTGCCTTTGGGCAGCATCATACGGGCGATGCGGAGGCCCTTAACCCGCCGGCCCTCATGGACGAGTTCGAGTGGCTTGCAGCTACTCGAAATATCGATGCCATTTTCGAGCAGCATTTCCCGCTCATAAACTGTCAGCGGCATGTTCTCCTGTTTGCGCCGATAGACCAGCTCGACCAAGAGCGCGCCGCGCTGCTTGGCGGTCGTGGCACAATCCACTGCCACGGCCCCGCCGCCCAGAACGGCCACCTTCTTGTTGGCGACATCGATCTTGCGCTGGTTCTCCAGGTAGTCCTGCCAGGAAATGGCGTGTTCCTCACCGGGGATGTCCAACCGGAGCGGTTCATCCAACCCGGCGCAAACGATTACGGCGCGGTGAGTGGCAAGCAGCTCCGCCGGACTGTCGAGAGCCGTTCCCGGCCGGAATTCCAATGCGCCAAGCTCCTTGAGAAACTGGATGTCACGGCGCACCACCTTCTTGTCGAGCCGGAAATCAGGAATCAGATGCAGCATCCCGCCCAGTCGCTCGCGTTTCTCATAGACGGTGACCTTGTGACCGTGCTGCGCGAGCACGGTGGCGGCGCCCAATCCTGCCGGCCCCGAACCGATGATCGCCACGCGCTTTCCATTCGCTTCCGGCGCCGGAAAACTTCGCAACCCGGCCGCGTAGGCCCGCTTCATAACACCGGCCTGAACGGCAGGAATATTGATCGGCTGGTCAAAGGCGCCGCGTGAGCACGCCTTCATGCAGAAGTAATCCGGGCAGACAACCCCGCAAACCCAGCCGAGCGGATTGGAGCCCATGATGAGCGCCCCGGCGCGGCGGTAGTCGGAAGCCGCACCCTCTCGCGCCGCCATGATGAAATCCGCCGGCGAGCAATCGGCCGGGCAGGCTTCACGGCAGGGCTTTTTCTCACAGTATTCGCAGCGGTTCAGTTCCACGCGCAACTGGGCGTCGGTGAGAGCTCCATCTTTCGTTTTCATCGCCTTATGACTGGTTAAAAGGGCAATCATAATGTCAGCGGAAAAACGCGGCGGCAACCACACGCCGTTTGGCGTTTGTTCACCGCCTTTTGGCTATGGCTATGGCGAAACAACAGCCGAGGCTGACAGGCAGCGCGAGGGTCCGCCACCTGAGCCGCGCGGCTCACTCCCACTCGATCGTTCCCGGCGGCTTGCTGGTAATGTCGAAGCAGACGCGGTTGACGCCTTTGACCTCGTTAATAATCCGGTTGGACAGCTTTTCAAGCAGCTCATAGGGCAGCTTCACCCAATCAGCCGTCATGCCGTCCTGGGACTCGACAGCACGGATGGCAATGGTGTAATCGTAAGTCCGCTCATCCCCCATCACGCCGACGCTGCGCACAGGCAATAGCACAGCGAAACTCTGCCAAATCTTGTAATACCAGCCGGTGTTCTTCATCTCCTCGACCACCACGGTGTCGGCGTTGCGCAGAATTGCGAGCCGCTGCGGCGTCACTTCCCCAAGAATGCGGACCGCGAGACCGGGGCCGGGGAAAGGCTGGCGCATGACGATCTCGCGCGGCAGGCCCAGCTCGAGGCCCAGCTCGCGAACTTCGTCTTTAAAAAGGCATTTCAGCGGCTCGACCAATTGGAAGCGCATCCTCTTGGGCAGACCACCGACATTGTGATGGCTCTTGATCATCGCAGCAGGGTTGCCCCCAATCGGCACCGACTCGATCACGTCCGGGTAAAGTGTGCCTTGCGCCAGAAACTTCGCCTTGCCTGCCCGCCGGGTGGCGGCCTCGAATACCTCGATGAAAGTCCTGCCGATGATCTTTCTCTTGCGTTCCGGGTCGGTCACGCCTTTGAGCCGGCGCAGGAACAGGGGGGCGGCGTTCTCATACTGCAGCTTGATCTCGAAGTGCCGCCCAAACACCTGGCGGACTGCCTCCGCCTCGCGCCCACGCAACAGGCCGTTATTGACGAAAATACAGGTGAGCTGTTCGCCAATCGCTTTGTGAAGCAAAGCCGCCGCAACGCTCGAATCCACACCGCCGCTCAAGCCGAGAATGACCCGTTCCCCGCCAACCTGGCACTGGATACCCTCGACCGCCTGCTCGATGTAGTTGCGCATCGTCCAGCTCTTGCCGCAACCGCAAATCCTGTGGACGAAGTTGGCGATGATCTCGCGGCCGCGCGGCGTGTGCGCCACCTCCGGATGGAACTGCAGCCCGAACCGCTTCCCGGCGCGGTCCTCGATGGCGGCGTAATCGGAGTTTTCCGTAACCGCCACCGATTTGAAACCGGCTGGAATCTTCGTCAGCTTGTCCCCATGCGAATTCCAGACCTGCAGGGTCGCCGGCAGGTTCGCAAAGAGCGGGCAGCGGCTGTCTTTGACGCGAAGCACGCCCTTGCCGTATTCGCGCTTTTGGCCCGGCTCGACCTTGCCGCCGAGATATTGGGCCAGCAGTTGCAGCCCGTAGCAAATGCCCAGCACCGGAACGCCAAGTTTGAAGAGCGCCCGATCAGGCAGCGGCGCGTTCTCCGCATACACACTCGACGGGCCGCCCGAAAGAATGATGCCCTTGGGTTTCAGCGCGGCGATTTCCGCCGCGCAAGCGTCGTACCGGAGGATCACCGAATACACGTTGCACTCGCGAACGCGCCGCGCAATGACCTGCGTGTATTGCGACCCGAAATCCAGGATGACGATTTGCTCTGTCACTGTCCGTTTACCACGGTTACCTTCCCCGATGCGGCGTCGTAATCCAGTTTCATCCCGTAGGGGGCTGCAGGCAGTTTCGGAATGTATTTCTCCGTTATCAATTCGTTCAAGTCTTTGGGATTGCGTCCCTTGTCCACATTGAATAGCTGGACGGCCTGGTTCAGCGAAGCCGTATCGACAGTTTTGACCGCGATTTGTTTCGCTTTGCCCAGAGCGCCAACGTACTCCGCCGGCGCATTCAAGGGATTGCCACCGCTGGTCGTGGCATTGGTTCCCGTCGGGGCTTTGCCGGACTGCTCACCACAACCCACCAGAAGGAGACTGGCGGCGAGCAAAAAACAAAAAGGCACGTTCACAAACTCAGTATAGCTCCCGACCCGCAAATTCCAACTGATAACTGGGAGGATTCTCCGGCACATTTTACAATTTGGGCGATATGCCCAGAAATAGGATTTACCGGAAATATTCCGACCTGATTCCACCCGGCCCGGACAGCATCGTTCTGCTGATATTGGCGCGGTGCTATGCAGCGTCTTGCCCACAAAACGGGGCAGGGAGACCGGCCTCGGCCAATGGCGACCCGGTTTCCTTCGTTCCAATCAATCAGTCAAGCTGACCTTCTACCGTCTCGCCATGCCAAAAGAAAACTAAAGAAAACAAAGAAACAAGTGTCGGCGCATCATTCACACCTCGCAGATGCGCATCATCTGGTCGAGCGTTTCGAGCGGCTCTTTGGTGGGGGTGTATTCGTGCGACAGGCAGCCCTGGTAGCCCAGGTCTGCAATCGCCCGGCAGATGCCTTTGTAATTCAATTCCTGCGTGTCATCGAACTGGTGGCGGCCCGGATTGCCTGCCGTGTGGAAATGCCCGATGTATTTGAGGTTCTGTTGGATGGTGCGGATGATGTCGCCCTCCATGATCTGCATGTGGTAAATGTCATAGAGCAGCTTCACCCGCGGCGAGTTCACCCGCTTGCAGAGTTCGACGCCCCAGGAGATGCGATCGCACATATATCCGGGGTGATCGACTTTGCTGTTGAGCAGTTCGGTGCAAAGCGTGATGCCCTGTTCTTCGGCCAAGCCCTTGATGTTGTTCAGGAAGAGCGCGCTGTTGTCGAGACCTTCTTCGTCCGTAAGCCCCTTCCGGTCGCCGGCCAGCACGATCACATTGGGAGCTCCAGCCGCCGCCGCCGCCTTGATGGCCTCCTGCATTTTCTGGTTGATGGTCGAATGATTCTTTTTGTCGTTGATCCCCGCTTTGATGCCGCTACCGCCGGGGACCATCGTGGGAATCAACGCATACTTTTTGAGCAGCGGAAACGCCTCTGGCCCGACCAGGTCAATGCCGTGTGCTCCCAGGCGTGCCGCTTCGCGGCATTCGCCCTCCAGTTCGAGCTTGGAACCCTTAAAAACCCCCAGGCACACCCCTTGTTTGATGCGCCCCTTGCGGGCTTCCGACCGGGCGGTTGAGGCAGCCCCACCCAAAAAAGAGGAGGCAGTGACGGTTCCGAGAAGGGTCAGAAAATGGCGACGTGCTAAAGATGATGAATGAATGGCGTTCATGGGTCGAGAATAGGCGACCCACGAACAAAATCAAGTCGCGGAGAGCCGGTTGGACGAGCCAAGGTGCCGAGCGGTCAAGATCTTGCAGAGTGACCACCGGCATTTCATGTTGAACCGCGGATGTTACGGGCAGCACGGGAGCCATCCGCTGGCAATCCGGTCAAATGCCAAATAACGGTGAGTGTTTGGAAAAATACATCTTGCGTGAACCGCTTGAGACCTATAAATATAATGTCTTAGGTGATAATATGAAGATACTGTCCTCAAGCCAAAACAACAGGTGCCGGGCGACGATGCAATCCACCGGAACGACCTCAAGCACGAACAGCGAATAGTTAATCGACACCACGATGAAAAACAGCACGAGAATCCAGTTTACACTCCGGCGGCCGTACGCCATCGAGATCGCCCCGCATGCATCGGTCATGCCCACGCCGAAACCAAGCCGCGCCGGTTTCCCTGCGCGAATCATCTGCGGCGTTCTCGGGGCTTTTGCGTTGCTGCTGGCGGCGGCCCCGGCGCGATCCGCCACCCTGGCCTACGACTTCAACAATGGCACGCTCCAAGGCTGGCACAACCGGGTCTGCGATCCTGCCTTGAATGGCGGCGTCGGCGCCTGGTTCGATCTCGCAGCCAACACCACTGATCCTTATCCGTTGGTTCTCCAGCCC
>JBAXTC010000770.1:0-3671 GCA_037130375.1 Verrucomicrobiota bacterium
AGGGAACTGAACTTGCGGTCGCTAGCGGCCCTTTTTCTCAAAAACCTGAGGTCTGCACTATGACGAGCCCGCCATCCCCAACCACCCTAAGCAACCCTATCCTCTTCATGCAATGGGACAACCTCATGGTCGGCACTAACCACACGTTCAGCGCGACGACTACAGTATTCCCCGCCACATGGGAAATTGATGTGTGGGACGCGAACGGATACGGGGTCACCAGCGCTACCGGTACAACGTCGGACGGCCATATCTCCTGGACTTGGGATTTCTATGACGACTTCGGAGTACTGCGCGACAATGTCGAGACCGATCCCTACTTCGACCCGTGGGTGACAGTAACCCCATCCGGAAACTTAGCCGCCCAAGGTAGCCCTGCCCCAGGCAGCCCTCCACGCCTGAAAGGCTCTCCAACGCCAGTTACGCCCCAGCAGCAATATCTTAAGTACCCAACACACGCAAGCTGCAGGTCGTCTGCCCAGGCGCTGGCTTCCACGCAAAGTCCGCGCCCCTTGGACGGCGGGACTCCAACCGAGCGACCGGCGCCCCTCTCCTCAATTGATTATCCTTACAGCGGGGGCTGGATCGTGGCCTATCAGGACCATGCCAAGAACAACCCCGACGCGCGAAGCGCGTTGCTGCAAATGTTCTTCAGCCTCTCCGGCACCCCAAGCCAGGCGGGCCTTTCGGTTGGCGCGATCCTTCTCAAGTTTGGAAATACGAACGAAGTGGATATGTCCCCTGACCCGGTGCAGAACATGATTGACCGCAATGCCTCCTGGGATAATCTTCGCGACCACCTTCTGCAGCCGCTCTGTCGGAACCTCTACTTGTCCGCCCACGGCAACGCCTTCGATGTAGGTGGCGACTGGGAAAACTACGGCCCCGATGGCCGGGGTCTAGGCGCAGGTTGCGATATGAACCACTACCAGACCGCCAACGGCCCTATCGAGTGTACGACCGACCTCACTAGCGGATGGTGCCAGCGGCTGAAGAAACCGATTGCCGACGATCCCCACCCCTACCGATTCGTGTTCATGGATACCTGCAGCAGCGCCACCGGACCCTGGTGCTACCCCTTCGGCATGATCCCGGCGGCAAACTCCATTGAGTATTTCCGAGCTGACGGCGAGCGCCCCAGTGCCTTCGTAGGCTGGAGTGAGGATGTCGAGTGGAACGGCAGGCGGAACGGTAGAACTGAAAAGGGATTCGGGGACTACCAGCAGTACGCGGACTACCGGACCTCCTGGGCGTTTAACTGGCTGTGGAACTCCCAGACGACTGGACTTGATGCCGCCCTCGGCTTGGCCCAAACCCAGTCACAGTGGCTTCCCCCGGGTCGAGCGGCCCAGTACCTGCGGATCTACGGTCTCAACACGCTCCGCTTCAACGAATACAACCAGCGCCTTTTCTCCTTCCCGCCGCAGTAGAGAAAGCACACCATCGTCTGACGTGGCCGCCGCACTCGGAGCGCGGCGGCCACCCATGGATACGAAAGATGAGAAACCTCACTGCCTTGGCCATGGCAATCTGCTTCTCGGCCCTGGTCTCAGCCGCCGAGGACAAGCCGCAACCGTTCAAAATAGACTTCCTCGCATCCGGCGAGTTGGTCAACTATTCCTCCCCCGCCTACTCGAACGCCATGCTGAAGGCAGTTCTTCCGTACTTCTCGGAGTTCGCGAGGAAACTCAATCTGCCGGTGCGTGTCCCGATTCGGACGACTCAAGTCAAGAGCTTCCTGCCGCCTCACTTAATAAGGCGAAAGGGGCAGGTCGGCGAGTCGGTCATGCTAAAGGACGGGACGAGTTTCGGTTTCTGGGATGGCCACGTCACCGGGTACGACAGCCCAAGGTCCTACTTCCACCTCAAGGACCTGTGGCTTATCCCGACTTTCTACGGCCCGCTGAACATGACAAAGGAAGAGGCGATCAAGTTTGCCCGGGATGCGATCGGGAAACTCGGCTATCCGCTGGAAGATGTTCTGGCGGACTTGGAGCCCTCGGTTCCCCCTTTGGAACACTACGGGACAAACATCATCCCGCGGTACCACATCAGATGGCTTGACCCCCGCTGCGGCGGCAGCAGTGCGGCCACCGAAATAGAAGTGAACGCTTACCTGAAGACCATCGAATCGATCCGTTTCAACTACATTGTCGCCCTAAGACGCCCCGATCCGAAGGTCACCGTCGAGCCGGACCCACTGCCCTCCAATCACCTCTGGCGCAGAATGAACGACAGAGCCAACGACATAAACCACGAATACGCCTACCGTCTTGTGCCCGTAGTGTTCCGGGCCGTCGAGGACAGGGTGCGGAAGTTTAATCTGGACCTGCCGCTGCCGGTTACCACGAACCAAGTGAGGCGATTCTATTGCAGTAATGATGGCGGCGACCCCTATGTGGAGCTCACTCTTAAGAATGACTGGTATTTCGTCTATCGTGTCAACGCCGTCACGTACTTCCGCTCCGCTCGATGTTTCTTTGAAAGCGCCCTGCTGCCCTTCTATGTGAGGGATTTCGTCGGCACGCCGCGCCTCTCGGAGGAGCAGGCCATCACATTTGCCCGCCAGGTAATCGCTAAACTCGGCTATCCGCCCGGCTTTGCCCACACCGACCTGAAACCCCGGCTCCAGCGGCTGGCGGAGATCAAGGGAATGCCAACCATCCCCCGGCTCTGCATTGAGTGGGTCTATCCCGCCCCTGGTCAGCCGCGCGACCAGTGGATTCAGGTCGAGGTGGACTGCGCTCGCGGCACGGCGGAGATGGTTCGCTTCGATGACGTCCGCCTCTGGGACAAAGCGCCCGATCTCGGCGTGCCGATCGATCCCCCAACGACAACCCATGCCGTGCCGCCCGAAAAGGTGGAAAAGGTAGTAGTGCCCGAGCCTCCGCGCATCGCACCTCCGCCTGCGGAGCCTACACCACCGCACGCGAGGGGGATACCCGACTTCGGCATGGAGCGCCCGCCGCCAACTGCCTGGACCATAACGCCCTTCCAGGGCGTCAAAGTGGGCATGCCCATAAGGGAGTTACTTAGTCTTTGCGGACTGCCGGACGGCGACTGGGGAGTCGATTTAGGGCATGTGCTGATCTGGGACCTGAATGATGGCTCCTGGGTCACCATTCGAAGCAAGGACCTCAGCCGGGTGGATTCCATCTCACATCAATGCCCCAGCAAGCATGTGCCAGCGGGGAGTCACAACTCCCCTCCTGTGCCGGGTCCGGGCCGTCAGTAGGGCACGACGCCACCAGTGAAGCATGTTCGAGTTCATACAAGTCACGACTCATTATTCGAATGCGGTCCTGGTCGCCATCTTGCCGCAAATAACGGAGTTCAGTCACAAGCTCAATCTGCCAGTCCCATTGCCCGTTACAGTGGGGCACGTTGAACGATTCAATTGTGATCCACACAAAGGGCAAGTGTAAAGGGTAAAGGGGTCAGTTAATGAGAGTGCAATGTTTTGCTTGCGCCAAGAGGCGAGGTGACGCTAAGCTGGGTTCATGGCTCGGAAGCTGCGCATTCAATATGCTGGGGCAATTTATCACGTAATGAATCGGGGCGACCGGCGGGAGGCGATCTTTGAGGATGACAAGGACCGGGAGCGGTTGCTGGAGACGCTGACAGAGGCGTGTGAAAAGAGTAGCTGGCAAGTCCATGCGTATTGCCTGATG
>JBAXTC010000771.1:0-3662 GCA_037130375.1 Verrucomicrobiota bacterium
GCCTTATGACTTGAAGGCGCTGATCGACCTCGTCAAGCGGTTCCAGCCCGAAGTGTCCGGCAAAAAGCAGGAATGATTATTTCGGTGGCGACGCCATGCACTTGCCGCGTCACCGGCTCCCTGAGAGGCAAAGCCCGTGCGCTGCCATTCTTGTCCGCTTCGGTGTTGATCACCCCTGCGTTGCGGACAAAAATGTCCAATGCCGCCAGGATTTGCCCATCCTCGTCCCGGAGGGATGGCCGACAATAGCGCGGGTCTAGATCGGATGGGGCGGTTGAGGCAGCGGAACGGTCGTCATCTCAAGCCCCTTCCTGCATCACGGTGAGCTGAATCATGGTGTCCTTCTCCTGTTTGAGGACCATGGCTGAGCACTGCCGGGTGGCCTTTTTCGCTGAGATCATGCTCCCCTCGCCAATGTTCATGGTGGATTGAATCTCCCAACCCTGGTCTTTCAATTGCTCCTGGTAATACTTGAGGATGTCGGCCACGGATGCCGGCGAGACCATACTCACCATCATGGCTTTGCCCTGCGTGGACGCGACTTTGACAACGGCGCCTTTGTAGATCGGCACATCCTTGGGAAAGTCATCAGGCAGCGCCACGCCACTCTCATTGGCGGATATCTTGATGCTGCCTTCCTTGGACTTTCCTTGATAGGTGACCTGCCCGCCCTTCTTGTCAACGGTTACTTCGCCGTCGCCGGTTTTGTAGGTGGAACTCTTGCCGCAGCCAAACGCGACGGCGGCCAGCAGCGCCAGCGTGATCGTTAGTTTCTTAAACATAGATTTATTTTGATTTTCAGGTAACACAGAATCGACTCATTGACACTAAACGGAGCACGGAGAATCGTCCCCGGGCTCACTCAAGGGCAGAAGCCTGATGGCGCGCTTGAGCGGTGTCAAGTTTGAACAACAGGTCTATGTCCAGCGACACAAAGGGTTGTCCAGATGGCACTCGCCGTACGCTTACTTCTTGGCGGACGTCCGGTCCTGAACCCACTGGATGTCCTGGTTATTGGGCTGCCGCCAACCATAGGGGAAGCTCATTGTGTAGGTGGTTTTCATGGAGCGGGTGCGCGAGTCCAACCTCCGAGTGTTCTCGGATTGTTGAATAAGCTTTTGCATGACGTAATTCCAAGCTTGCGGAGTTGTTCAGGCGGTTGGCCCGCTTGGAGGCGATCCCGGCTCCAACAATCGGCGGACTGCGCCCTTCGGCAATCTTAGTGTCAAACACCATAGCTCAAATTCCTGGAGTTAGCAACTAATTCTGTCCACTGGACAATATTGAACAATGCTTTTGGCAACGTCACAAGCAACCGGGACCGGGCGATGCAGCAGTCGCTTGCCAACGGAGCAAGCGACTGCCAAAACACGTTCCACTGCCAAGCGGAACGTTGAACTGCGACCGGCGGCCAGCGGATGCTTCTTACCGCGCCAGGCGGTAGTAATTCTTGCCGGTGATCGCATAGGGCGAAGAGGATTACTTGCCGGTCACGGAGTAACGTAAGTGGAGTAAACGTCAGGCAATGTCGCTACGCGCAGGAACGTGGGTTGCGGCGCCGAAGCGATATTCAATGTTCGCGTCACACGCACGCCGTCCCCATTGTTGACGATGCTGTCCACCACGGGCGCCCAGTTTGGGTTTGCGAGGCTGGTGGTGCCGTAGATGCGGTAGTTGTAGTTTTTCGACCCGGTCCAGCCAACGCGGATGGTCGATGGACTGACCAGGCCGACATCGATGATGCCCATCCCCTGGTACGGCTGAAGGTTCTCTTCCATCGCCCACTGGCAGGCCCGGACAAAGAGGATGCGGCCCCACACACTGGATGCGTTGAAGCAGCGGCGGGCGTTGCCTGAGCCTTGTTCGCACACCCAGAACTGGACCTGCCGCGCCGGGGCTGCGGTGTAACCGAACCACGGACTCTGGTCGTCAGTCGTGGGCCCCAGTTCGCCTCCGCGCTCGATGACGGCAAAGATCACGTAGTTGGTGTTCGCGGCCGATACGCCGATGACGTGGAGTCCGGGCGCCGGCACACATTTGCCGTCGCTGATATCGACCCAAGCCGTACTGATCTGATAGTTCGCAAGGCCGCCACCGGCGGCGCCAATGGGGGCGAGGACATGCGCGTTCTCGTTCGGATAAGGGTCACGATAAATCTTCACGCAGCCGTTCGCGTCGAGCGGGATGCCCTTCATGATCGGGTGGTTGGGATCCACGATCTTCATTTTGAGATAATCCCCACCGGTATTAGCCATGTTTCCATGATTAGCCCCATAGTTGGAGTAAAAGAAGAGCTCGGCATGGCTATTGCTCGGAACTCCGGCGTCACCGGAACCAAAGGCCGAGTGCTCGCCGCAAACGATCGGGATTCCATTGGTGTTCGGGTACGGAAGGTCAGACGAGCTGCCACTGCCCGAAACGACGACCAGCATCGGCGACAACAATTCGTTGTATGCCGCCGTATTAGCAGGCCCGGAAAAGCCGTTGTAATAGAGCGAAGGATCGTTGGGGTCGCCTTTGACGTTCAGGCAAGGACCAGTGCCCCAAGGGCTGATACTCCAACAGAGGGCCTTGTCCGGCAACAGTTTAGTGCTATAGCCGTTGTCCTGCAGCAATTCACACATCGCAACGTCTCCCGGTGAACAGCCTGAACCCCGGTTGTCGTCCATATCATCGATTGACGATGAACTCTGCGCATAGAAGTGACCGTCGCCGGCAGCCCGCGTGGTGACAATAATGGTGCCATTGGTGATCACGATGCCATTCGAGTTGGTGTAGGCGGCGTGGGTTGCCACCTGGGAGGTTGCTCCAATAGCCAGCGCGAGAGCGCCAGCCCATACGAACCGATTTTTCATGAGGATACCTTTCTTTTCGGATTGCCGCGATGCGCGGCGGTTTGTTTGATGAGTGGAGCCTTTACGTTACGACTCCAGGGACTCGCCAGCCTCAGACGCCCTGGCTTTCGCACCTCCAGAACTGTTCCCTGTGCGTGGTTCCCCTGCTTTCTGTCCACGCACCGCCCGGTCGGTTTGACAGCCAGCCTATCCACAAGTAGCTGTGGCCTGAGTCTCACGCTGGGCAGATTAGAGCGAATCCACAAGCTTGTCTTCTGAAATTGTCCACAAGACGAATTCAAACACGGCGGCACAGGCTGGCCGTGAGACTTGCCGGAGATCGGCGGCGCAAATCCGCAACGCCTGTCCGGGGCGGGAACAAACGCTGCGTTCGCCAGCGAAAACGCGATGGGCGCACCGCCGATCCGGGTGGGTTCCCTTGAGGCCAATCCGCGGGCCTCCAGCCGAATGTCGGGGTGAACAAGACATATCGGAACACCTAATCATCTCGTGTCCAACGGGTTCCAACGTCGCATGAAATGGATGCGGGATTTCTAAAATAGGGTGAAATAAAATGTTGACACCGTCTGCCTGTCCCAATAGCATTTTATCAATTTAATAAAACTAGGGTTAGCTGTCCTTAGAAATGTATTGGATAACCAGCCCTTAACATCAGGAAAGGCACTAATAAAATGAAAAGAGTTCTAAACATAAGAAAATCAACCGTTCTCAAGCTACTGGGCTGTGGCATGCTTGTTTTTCTGACGGCAGATCTGCAAGCGCAATTGATCTACAAAACCAAATTCTCCGCCGTGGAGGGGTACACGA
>JBAXTC010000772.1:0-3659 GCA_037130375.1 Verrucomicrobiota bacterium
TGGAGGAATGGAGTGATGGAGGAATGGAGTGATGGAGGAATGGAGTGGTGGAGTGCCGGGATGGGTGTGGAAAGTCAGGAAACCCGTAGCGAAGTCTTCGGCACCACTCCAACACTCCAACACTCCAACACTCCACCACTCCACCTCTCCATCACTCCATCACTCCATCACTCCACCACTCCATCACTCCATCACTCCCCCACTTCCCCACTCCCCCTCCCCCGCCCCTTACCGCCGCTGCCCCTTGAAATCCAGATTCTGCTTCAGATCCCCCGACGTGACCGTGCAGTTCACTCCATCGGCAGGCACTTCGACCTTGGCCGTCCAGAGAATCGCGTTCAGCACCAGCTTCCGAAAATCGTCATTGCCCCAGTTCTGTTGATAGTGCCCGCCGGTAAAACCAAATCCGCGTCCCCCGTCCGGACGTTCGCAGACCCACGCGAGGATCTGCGGTTCGCCGCGCTTCACCGCTTCGCGCACCGCCGGGTTGCCTTCGTGCGGACCGTCCGCCCGGCTCATCGTCTTCTCGGGTGCCACCGCCGACAGAATCGGGAGGACGCCCTTCATCCCGTCGCGGAAACGCATGTGGAAATACCACTCGTCATTGATCTTGAACGGCTTTACTCCGCGAGTGACGGCATGGACTGGCATCGGCTCCAACTGCGCGCGCCAGGTCGGGTTTACGGACCAGTCGGTCTCGAAACATCCCCCGATCCAGTCCAGGAATTCTTTTTCTCCCTCCTCCTTCGTGGCCTCGACGGCATAGTGGATACATGCCAGCCCCACACCCTTCTTCATCAAATCACCCAGCGTTTTCAAACGGGCATCCTTAAGAAACGGATGGCCGCCGCCGCCATCGCTGTAAATCACGACGGCCGCCGCATCCGCAAAAGCGGCGCTCGGATTCTCCGGCCAGCCGTTGCTGTACACCGCAGCCGTCACGCCGGGAATTCGGTCGAGACACCCCTTGAACAGCAAACAACCAGCCCGATGCTCATGGTCGCCCGGCCCGTGGCTTGGCGGGCCGGCGAGGAGAACGATTCTTTTCGCCTCCGCCCCGCGCAGTGTCAAGGTTAGTGATAAAAGAGCCAATGTAACGGCTGTAACCCGAGTTTTCATAGTTGTTTGTATCCAATTCCCCAGACGCGGAGCAAATCACGGCACCCTTCGTCAAACACGCTCGAAAAGGTGACAAACTGCAGCGCAGAAAGGGTCCAGGAAAGCTGTTCATAGTCGCACGGGTGCAGCAGCACCGGCGTGATCCGATCCACGTAGCGGCGCTGTTGCAACGCGTAAGACAATTCGCGTTTGATCCAAAACGACTGCACGGCGCTTTCGGATAACAAAACCACCAACCAGTCGCATCGTTTCAGCGCCGCGCCAATTTCGTCGTGCCACTGTTGCGCCCCCAAG
Organism: Verrucomicrobiota bacterium; assembly: GCA_037130375.1. Lineage (GTDB taxonomy): Bacteria > Verrucomicrobiota > Verrucomicrobiia > Limisphaerales > UBA8199 > JAPLUA01. The sequence goes on from JBAXTC010000772.1 coordinate 1,414, forward strand.
ATGTTCGTTGGGCTGTACCAAACCGGGATGCCGTGGCGGCGCAACACATCCGCAACCCGGTCGGCGAAGGCTCTGTCTGCCGAAGCATGTGACAAAAAGACCTCTTGCGGCATCATGGAGAATTCCGATTGAGCTTTCCTCTATGCTCTATGCTCTATGCTGCGGCAGCCAGTGTTTCCACGATTTCATCCACCGTTCTATCGGTTTGGCCCGGTTCACTCAGCCGTATCACTCGAAATCGCTCCAGGATCCAAGGCACTGCTTGCGCAGGCGATTGGGCCTCGCTGCCGACGAGAACGGGAATGACCCGATGGCTGTATGCCTTGTTGCCCAAAGCAAATCCGATCTCCCACTGCACATTGCTCGAGGAAGGCGTGTTTGCGGTGAGCAACGCCACCATTGCATCGCACTCATTGAGGGCTTGCGAGATTCGACCTGCCCAATTATCGCCAGGTAAAATCTCTTCCTCAGGAACCCAAACCGCCAACCCCTGCCGCCGGAGGCCGTCCGCAATCTTACGGGCCACCACGGTATCGCGCTGTGAGTAACTCAGGAAGACTTTCATAACCGCCAAATGCACTTGCAATTCACCGCCCTAGTTGAGCGTCTTCAGCCGGATATCCTTGAACTGCGCCATCATCGGCGGACCCGCATGGAGTTGCAGCGCCAGCACACCGCTCATCGCCCGTTTAGCCTCGCAGTCATCGGTCACATCGACCGTCTGTTTGCCGTTGATGAACTGTTGCAGGTGGTTTCCTTTGGCGATAATAACATAATTGTTCCAATCGCCCTTCTTTATCGACGCCCCAATCTCGGCGGCATCCCCGACCGAGCCAGCCACTTGTTTCTTGCCATCCTTGTCCCAAACCACCTTCTCTCCGCGCGCCGCCATGATGCCTCGAGTCATGCGCTCTTCATACAGAATCCCCGAGTAATTGGGGCCCGCTTCCATATCCGCCTGGTAGCCTCCCACAACCCAATTCGCCGGATCAAAAACCTTGCTCCGATACTGGATGCCCGAGTTGGCAAATCCTTTATCATCACCCGGAACGAGTTTGTACGAGCAGCGCAGCTCGAAATCTCCCGGGGTGCCGTTAGTCCAGATCAGGAAGGTGTTTCCCTTGGCCGGATTCTCCGCCGTGGTCTGGCCAGTAATCGCCCCGTCTTTGACCGACCAAAGTTTCGGGTTCCCCTCCCACCCGGTCAGATCTTTTCCGTTAAAAATGCTCTGGAAGCCTTCTTCAACGTCTGCGGCGAACAAACCGGCGGTTTGCGCTAACAAAACTGCGCTCGCAACGAGCGTGGCGGACCATTTCATATTCGTATTCATATTCTTAAATGTTTGGGTTTGGAGTTTGGGAGTTCTGCGGAATCCGAAGCTCGCAGCTTCCTCGATCAGAGCGTCTGGCGCAGGAACTTGAGGCCCTTGACCGCAATTTCATTCCGCGTCGGCTCGATCCGACGCCAGATGGCCGCCGCTTTCGCAATGACCTTCACGTCAGTCGTGAACGATTCGATCACCACGTCGCCCTGGTAACCAATGTCCTTAAGCGCCTTGGCGATCGACTTCCAGTCGATGTGATCGTTTCCCGGCGTCCCGCGGTCGCTGCCGCAGGCATGGAAGTGGCCCAGCAGCTTGCCCGCCTTCCGAATCGCCGCCGCCTGGTTCTTCTCCTCGATGTTCATGTGGAACGTGTCGAGGTGCAACTTGAGCGCCGGGCTGCCCACCGCCTTCACCATCTTCAGGGCCTGATCGCACGTGTTAATAAAGTCGGTCTCGAAACGGTTGAGCGGCTCCATGCAGATCTTCTTGCCCCTCTCCCGCGCGTACTCGGAAAGGGCCTTCAGGTTATTGACCACCGCTTTCCATTGCTGCTTGTATTCCTCCGATGGCACTGCGTCCGCCCGGCCCACGGATGAATACACCGGCCCGACGACCACCGGACACTCCAGCACCACCATCTGGTCGAGAACTTTCTTCAGGTAGTCGAGGCTGTTCTTCTGTTGCTCGGGCGTGCCGCGCAAATCGCGATCTGGCCCAAGGCAGGCACAGACCGAGCCGCAGACCAGACCATGCTTGTCCAGCTCGCGCTTGACGCGCGCGGGGTCGATGTGCGACGGATCTTCAATGGGAATCTCCACGGTGTCAAAACCCCATTGCTTGAATTGCTTGAACAGCTTGGTGCTCTCGTTCGTAAACGGCGAAGTGAAAAGAAACGTATTGATTCCAAGTCTCATAATACCGT
>JBAXTC010000773.1:0-3658 GCA_037130375.1 Verrucomicrobiota bacterium
GACGCGCGTGGCTTAGGACCACGTGGGGCAACCCTTGCAGGTTCGAGTCCTGTCTCGCCCACCACACCAATAAGATCAAGACTTCCAGATGTTTCGATGGGTCAGTCCAACGGTTGTCCATGATTGGGAACGCCCCGGAAATCCGCGCCCTAATTCATAAAGAGGCAGAGAATCTCGGTTCATTCGGTGGGCGCCTGAAATTGATACGTTCCGGAACCCACGATATAGACGGCCACTCTTTTTTCGAAGCGCTCCAAACGGAGAGCGGGTCTGCTTTGGACGCTTTTCCGCGACGCGGCCGGCATGTGGATGGTGGCAGTGCTATTTGCGGGGACGGAGACCTTCAACTCGAAGATGCCGTTGGTGTTCGTCCAACTCACGGCGATGGGGCCGCGGACCGTCTGGATGCTGGCGTTCACAAAAGAGAGCGAACTGGGGACAAACGGTTTGATGAAGAAATGCTCGAACCCGGGGTGTTGCTCATCGAGCTGGATACCGGCAAGAGTTCGGTAGAACCACCCGTCGATGCTTCCCAGCATGACATGATTATGCGAGCCGTGCAAGTCCCAGAATTCTGACAAGGTGGTCCGGCCTCCTTCCAAGAGGTGTGCCCAACTGGGGTAACCGGTCTGGGTGGCGAGAGTATAGGCAGCGGACGATTGGCCGTGCTCGGTGAGGGCCTCGATCAAGTACTTGGCGCCGAGGACGCCCACGTTGAAGCGCCACTTCCTCCGCGCCAAATCCTGAAGGATGTTTTCAAGAATGGCCGCCTCATCCGCCGGGTTGGCCAGACCGAGGAACAGGGGAAACGCATTGCCAAACTCCGTTCCCTGCGCGTATTGCTTCTTTTGCGGGTCAAAAAACCTTTGGTTAAAGGCGGTGCGGATCTGCTTTGCCAGGGCCTCATATTTTCTTGCTTCCGCAACCCGGCCCAGAGCCTGAGCCGCTTTCGCTGCAATGCGCGCATCGTAATAATAGAAAGCGGTGCTCACGGAAGCAGGCTCGCCTTCTTTCCAGCCGTCCACGATTGTGCCCCAATCCCCAATCCAATACTTCGGCAGGATATGATTCGTCGCTTGGGTGCCCAGGAAATCCACGTAGCGCGTCATCGCGTCGAATTGCTGTGCGAGGAACTCGCGGTCGCCGTAGTGAACGTAATATTGCCAGGTCATCACGAGGTAGGCGCTGCTCCAGGTCGGGTCCGGTTCGTCCGGCATATACGGCCGCGGCGAGACGATTGAAATATCGCCGTTCGGCGGGTTCTGATTGAGTCGCACGCCGTTGAGCCAGTGGGCGTAGAAGGCCGGCATATCAAAATTGAACAGGGCCTCCTCCATCGAAACCATTGCGTCCCCAAACCAGCCGAGCCGCTCGTCGCGTTGCGGGCAATCCATGGGATAGCCCATGAGATTGCTCCGCTGCGACCAGACGGTGGCGCGATGGATACGGTTCAGCAGCTCGTTGCTGCAGACAAATGAACCGGTGTTTGGGCAGGCCGAATGCACCACACATCCCAGCAGGTTGGTCAGTCCAGGTTCTCCCGGAAAGCCGGTCAGCTCCACATAGCGAAACCCATGAAACGTGAATTTGGGTTCATACCTTTCCACCCCCTGCCCCTTCATCATGTAGGTGTCCGCTGCCTCGGCGTGCTCGTTGCTGGTCACGTCCAGGCTGCCATCCTCATGGACGTCCTCGGCGTAGCGCAGGTGAATGCGGGTGCCCCGTGGACCGCTGACGGTTAAGCGGGACCAGCCGGAGAAGTTCTGTCCAAAATCAAAGACTTGAACCCCGGGTTTGGGACGCCTTACTGCCACCGCCGGGAGGTATTCGATGACTTTGATGGGCGGCATCAAGTGCGACATCAGCCTGCCGCCGGGCGGCTCGACGACGTTTGCCGGAATCCAGTTGGCATCGTCCGACTCCGCCTGATTCCAATTGGGTATTTCCTGCCCGGCATCGTACACTTCTCCGTCAAAGACGCAGGAAGAGAGGACCGGACCGGGCGCCGATTTCCACGAGCCGTCCGACACGATCACTTCTGACGAGCCGTCCGCATATTCGATGTGGATGTGGACCAGGGCGCGTTTGGAGCCGAACCATTGCATTCGGTAGGGCTCCCACCATTTTGGATAGGGATTGAACCAACCGTTCCCGAGCATTATTCCGAACGCATTGGTGCCGGGGCGAAGGTGGGCAGTCAGGTCGTAGGTGTCGTAAAGGACCCATTTGCGGTAATTGGACTTGGCGGGCGCCAGCACGCGATCTCCTACGCGCCGGCCATTGCAGGACGCTTCGTAATAACCAAGGCCCGTCACGTAGAGTCGTGCCTGCACCACCGGTTGGCGGAGCACGAACTTCTTTCGCAGCAACGTTGAGCGTCCATCTGCGGTGACCGGCTGGGTCACCTGGGAGAGTTCGTTGGTGCTTTTGAAAAAGCCTGAGGCCGGGCGGGGTTCCCGAGGCGGGCCGCTGCCGATCCATTGGCTTTGCCAATCTTCCTGGCGCACCATGCCCATTTCCCAGAAGGCAGGCTGGCTCCAGCGTGATGGCCGTCCCAACTCATCCCACACGCGAACCTTCCAATAGCACCGAAGCCGGGAACTTAAGGCTGAGCCACGATACGGCACATGCGTGGAGTCAATTGATTTTACTTTTCCTGAGTCCCACAGATCTCCCCGGTCGCCCGCCAGCACCTCGGGCGTCCTGGCGACCAGGACTTGATAGGCGGACTGGTGAACATCGGGTTCGATCGATTCCAGGCGCCAACCCAACTGTGGATGGAGAGTGTCAACACCCACCGGGTCTTGCTGGTACTCGCAACGCAGTTCGGACAGGGACAGGTTTAGCGAACGGTTGGTATTCTGGGATGCGAGCGGCCTCTCGGACGGTGCTGCGTTTGAGCCAGCCGCTGCCGCCAGCGCAACCATCCAGGAAAGCCAGTGGCCTCGCGAGAACACGCGCCGTAGAAATCGCCAGGAATGCATGCGGGCGAAGGTTCGCTCAGAGGCCGGCCGACGCGATTGCGCCTTCACGGCTTGTGGGGATTGAGCACCCAAATGTGCCGTCGAATCGCTTCGATCAGCGCGTCCACGTCCGTGCGGTCGAGGCGGCGCAGCACGAATTCCCAACGGCAGGCGAAGCTGCCGCCATCGTCGTATTTGCAGTGCTTGAAGAGGGTGTCAAATGCGCGGCGACGTTTGCGGTAATCTCCCTGGATGTGGAGGAATTGGTCGCGAAAGGCGGCCAGGTAGGTGGTGGCAAATTCTTGTGGGTTGGACACCACTTTGTCCCGCGTGTTGACCGGCCGCGCGTAATGGGCGGCAAAGGTTTCGAGCGGGAGTTTGTATTCTCCAAAAGCGCCGCTGTGGTCGCCAACCATGATTTCATCGGGCAGACCATCCTCGCCTTCGTGAACCACTTCGTCGCCATCGTCGAAGAGCGGCCGCTGGCCCTGTTCGAGGGCGCGGCCTACGACCATGCTGGCGACCGCGGCCCGGCCAAGCAGACCCGCCAGCTTCAACGCGTAGCCCGGCCGCGTATATTTCTCCATCGGCAGTTTGTCGGTGGCAATGCCCGGCAAATACTCGCGCTCGAAATAGATGGTCCGAATCATCTCGCCCCGATATCGATCGTTCCTGCCATTGTAGCTCTCGCTTAA
>JBAXTC010000774.1:0-3650 GCA_037130375.1 Verrucomicrobiota bacterium
AAGACAGTGAGCGTGTTCCCCAATAGGGAATTGATTCCCTAGCGTGCGCGCCCGAGTTTCCGTTCCCGATCCAATGCGCTTCGGCGGCGAAAGATTCAGAACTGCCTATAAACAAATGGGATGCGCGGATTTTTGCGCGCGGGGAGTTTGCGACGGAACTTTGGCACGGAAGCAGCTATTAAACTTTCGTCAACAAGACAGCTTCTCCGGGTGGCCCTGGAACAAAGGCTGTTACAAATAAACAAAGAAAACAAAAGTAAATTAGTATGGCTAAAATATCCAAATCCACAGACTCATCGAGTCTCGCCGAAGTAGTCGATCGTATTCTGGACAAAGGTATCGTTATCGATGTCTGGGCTAAGGTCTCCCTCGTTGGTATCGAACTGATCTCCATCGAAGCTCGCGTGGTTATCGCGTCCGTGGAAACCTACTTGAAGTATGCCGAAGCCATTGGCCTGACAGCCACTGCTGCCGCTCCCGCCTAAGGCACGAACCTCAGTGGTCGCCGGGTTGAGAAGCCTTCGGGCATCCCACCCGGCGAACCATTGCCAACAACGAAACTTAATAAGAAAGCATTGAACCATGATTGACACTTTAACAAATGACATGGTGCGGTTGTGCGGGGAAATCGCCGCCCTGCGTGAAGGTCGGGCTGTGCTGCGCGGCAATCTGGCGGACGGCCGAAATGATCTCAAGGACGCCGTGACCCAGATGCAGAGCGATCTGCGTAGCGCCCGCGCCGATATGGCGAGCGAGACCAAGGCTAAGCTTCACGACTTCGTCTCGAACGTTCAGGACGCCGTCGTCAGTCTAAAGGAAGGCGTTAGTGCCGTCCGGGAGCAGAATCTGGGCGACATCGCCGGAGCGCGCCGCGCCTGGTGCGTGAACATCCTGGGTCAGAAGCCAGCAAGCAGAGCTCGAACTGTTGCCGCCGCGCAACCTAAAGAACAAGCCGCTCCGCAAGCTAAAGAAGACGCCGCTCCGCAACCTAAAGAGGACTCTGCGCGCGCCAAGAAAAAGAAGCGCTGGGCTTAAACCGCTTCCTCACTGGCCGGTTTGTTCTGTTGAAACGACAGGGGAAGAGGGCAACAGACATCCCGGTCATCGAGGAAAGCAGCCTTTTGGTGGAGCAGAATCAGCAGCGAGCGCGACAAGAACCCGACATCAGAGAGGATACTAGCGATATGAGCGAAACGACCAGTGATTTGGATAAGATTGATGGCAGCGCGATCGTCAACCCGGCAAACGGCGCCAACCGATTGCCAAAGGATGATGCCTTCGTTCCGGAGCCGAGTTCCGGGTTTGTGACCACGCCCTTCGTGGAGAACATTACGCAGCGCGCTCTGACCTACCTTCAAGCGGGTTATCCCGTCCATTTTAGCGGTCCGGCGGGCACCGGAAAAACCACCCTCGCGTTCCATGTTGCGGCCCAACTCGGGCGTCCGGTGAGCCTCATCCACGGGGATGATGAGTTCAGCAGCGCCGATCTGGTGGGACAGGACAGTGGGTACCGCAAGCGCAAGCTGGTTGACAACTACATTCATTCGGTGATGAAGACCGAGGAGGAAACCAAGTCTATCTGGCTGGAGAACCGCCTGACGACGGCCTGTCACAACGGCGACACGCTGATCTACGATGAGTTCAACCGGTCCCGACCCGAGGCGAATAATCCCTTTCTCAGCATTTTCTCGGAAAAGATTCTCAACCTGCCTAAGTTGCGTCGCTCCACCGGCGGTTACCTGCAAGTCCATCCCGAGTTCCGCGCTATTTTCACCTCCAACCCGGAAGAGTACGCCGGCGTGCATAAGACCCAGGATGCCTTGATGGATCGTCTGATCACCATTCCCCTGGAGCACTATAACCGTGAGACCGAGATTGAAATCATCATCGCCCGCTCCGGGATCGACCGCGTGGACGCGGAAACGATCATCGATCTGGTGCGCGAACTGCGCAAGGTCGGCATGAGCAATCATCGGCCCACGATCCGGGCCTGCGTGGCCATTGCGCGCATTCTGGCGTTGCGAGGGGTTCATGCGCGGCCGGATGAGCCGGTTTACCAGTGGGTTTGCCGCGATGTGTTGAGTTCCGAGAGCGCGAAGGTGACTCGCGGCGGCCAGTCGCTTATGCCCGAAAAGGTGGAAGAAGCTCTGCTCAAAGGGTTGCGCGCCAAACCCTCTTTTGGGCGAAACAACGGTGGGCGCGACAAAACTGCCAGCGAAACAAAAACCAGTATATGCCCCCTCCCCCAAGAACCTTGCGCAGTCTAAGGGACATCCGGACGCGCTCTAGTGCGCCGGATCAAACCATTGTTCCGCATCGGGCCTACATGGCGATCACGGCGTTGGAGATGGAGAGAACGCGACGCCAAACCGAGCGGCAAGGATTGGTGTCCCGCCTCAAGAGTGTGACGGTGCGCATGCGGAACATTGACCGGGAAAAAGCCGTTCTCCTCGAGCGTTTGAGCAGGGTGCCCGGCCACAAACCCGAGGCGGCCATCGTCGCGCGCCGCCAAGCCGCCAGTTCTCGGTCTGTCCGGGGATTTTCGCACCAATATTAGTAACCCAAATCCGCCATCTTTATGCCCGCCATCTCTAATCCCCCTTCTCTTGCTGGTGGGAAGTATATTTATGCCATCATCTTAGACGCTCAGGACCGTACTTTCGAGGTTTTGGGCATCGACCGGCAACCTGTTTACAGCGTGAGCGACGGAAAGGTGGCGGCGGTGATGAGTGACTTCTCGCGCGACCGAATTCGACCGGAGCGCGCCCATTTGGGTGCCCATAAGGAAGTTCTGGCCCGGCTCATGGTGGACAGCACGGTTTTGCCGATGGCGTTTGGCATGATCGCCAACAACCTGAAAGCCGTCCGGAAAATGCTGACGCTCAATGAAGCGGATTTCGTGGAACAGCTCGAGCGCGTGGCGGGCAAGGTCGAGATGGGCCTGCGGGTGGTGTGGCGGGTGCCCAACATTTTTGAGTATTTCATTGACCATCATCCGGACCTGCGGGCTACGCGCGACCGGTTGCTGGGAGGCTATCGCGAGGTGCGGCAGGAGGATAAGCTTGAATTGGGTCGTTTTTTCGAGCAACTACTCACCGAAGACCGGGAGACGCATTTTACCACTGTTGAAGAGGTGCTGGCGACTTGCTGTGATGCCATCAAGCGTTTGCCTCTCCGCCAGGTTGCCGAGGTGATGAACTTGAGTTTGCTGGTGGAGCGGGATCGGCAGAAAGAGCTTGACGACGCCATCCTGACTGCGGCCAGGTTGTTCGACGACAACTACTCGTTCGATGTCAACGGGCCATGGGCACCCCATAACTTTGTGGAAATGAAGCTCGAGCTGGGTAACATAGGCCGGGCCGAACATCATGCTGCTAATTGACACCATCCTGCTCTCTCCGATCTATGGAACCATCTGGGCCGCCCAGCAGGTTCATAAGGCCATCGAGCAAAACCGGGCGGATGAACCGGCGCGGATCACCGCCGAGTTAGGCGAGCTTTACATGATGCTCGAGACGGGGCGCATTACTGAAGCAGAATTTGGCGTTCGCGAAAAGGAGCTGCTTGACCTCTTGGAAGATCTCCAGGAGGGTAAGTGAGCTGCCGGAGGGAGGCTCCCGAGGACTCGGATTTGAAGGGAAAGCAACATG
>JBAXTC010000775.1:0-3648 GCA_037130375.1 Verrucomicrobiota bacterium
GTTTCGTCGGTCTTCTGGTCGGCGGGGGCCTCTGAGGGAACGAGGAAGCCCGAGAGATACCAGCGTGAGGGCGCGTCCGGAAGCAACTCGTGAGCGAAGGCGTGGTCGTTATCAGGGCCGACGAGGTCGAGTTTGACGGCACCGACGAGTTCAGAACGGACAGCGGGCGAAGTTGCGGGTGTTGGCATAACAGGGCATCATTTCGCCACGGGCTCGCTGGGTGCATCCGGGACGAGGCACAACCGGCGGGTCAAGGCGTTGGACGCGGTGTAGGGGATTATTTTCTCACGCTGCAAACGACCTACAACGATGCCGGGCGCGATACCCAATTGCCGCGCGAAGCACAGGATGTCGGGCGACTTCACGGCACCGCAGGCCAGGAAGCCCCGCCAGTCCGCCGGGGGAATCAGGAAGTCGGCGGCCCAGCGATTCGCTTCGTGCTCTTTAGCGCTATCCTTGCCATTGAACTCGACGAAGACTTCCTTTTTTCCGTGCAAGAGGATGTGGGCTGATTCGTGGAAGAAAGTGAACCAGAGGTGGTCGTCGCGTTTGTGGCGCAAGCTGAGTTGAAGAAGTGCTTTGGTGGGACTGAGCCAGCGGGTGGCTCCGCTCACGCGGGTCTTGGAGAGCTCGGGGATAAAAACGACGGCGACTCCGGCCGCCCGGCATTTGGCGGTCATGGTATCGCAAGCGGTGCAGGGATTGGCATGGGTGAGGCTCCGGATCTCGGCGAGGGCGGCCCTGAAGGGTGCCTCGGCGTAAGGCTCGCACGGGAGTTGCTCGGCCTGCAACTCGCCCTGGCGCAGCCAGGCGCCCAAATGGGCGGGATCACTTTTGAAGGCGGGCGATTGGCGATAGGCCACCTGGACCTGGTCGTATCGGGTGCGCCAGCCGTCCGGCGAGGCCACCGCGAAAAAGCGGAGGAGCGCCCGCACCCGGCCCACTGGCTGAGGGATGGGGGGAAGCCAAGCCAGTTTCACCATTTCCGCGAAGGGGAACCGCTTGGCCCAATCCGACCACGAGGCGAGGCGCTCCTCCTCGGCTAGCTGGGCAGCGCGTTCCTGGAAAATGCGGTCCGCGTTCGTCCAGAACGAGGCTTCGATCCCGGTTACGGCCGCCAACTGGAGGGCGGTTTCCTGGGTGATGGAGGTTTTGCCTTTGATGATCTCGTTGATGGTCTTGATGGGGCGGTCCATGCGCTCGGCCAATTCCGTTTGCGACATGCTCCGCTCTTCGAGCCATTCCTCGAGGACGGACCCCGGGGGCACGGCGTAGTTCGGGCTAAACGGGCTGTTTTTTGTTGCGTTCATGATAATCAAGGACACCGAGGATGCAGACCTGTGTTACTTTTGACCAATCCAGGCCACCGGAATCGAGGGCCGGCACTGGGTTGTCAGCCACGACAAAGAGCAGGCGATAGTTCCCATCGAGGCTGCACGCCAGCCAGCCTGACTTGTCGCTGGTCAACTCGTGGAAATGGCCGGGCTGAGGCGGGCGGAGTTGTTGCAGATTAGTAGCGGCCTCAAGCTGCGCCACACGCAACCTGATTTTCTTCGCCTGCACGCTGCCGCGGTCGCAGTTCAAGGCTCGCTCGTCCTCGAACTCTTTCCGCAGTTTGTCACTTCTGAATGAAATTTGCATCGGCCTCGGTGGTTTGGCAAGAACCTTTAACCTTTAGTGTTAAAAACAATTCATGAACATCAGCAGGGGAAAGAGGGCTTCGACTAATTCTTCGCGGACAGAGGTCATGAGCGGGGGGTGGATGACGAAAACTGGGGTGGATGGTTTTTCAATGGTTCCCCCCCAGGGACAAGTAATTACGCACGTAGCGGTCGAGCAAACCTCCTAGTGCGATGTCAGCCGCATCGTGTTTTTGGGGGCTTCGGGCTTTGGATAGGTATTTTGTCAGCCATGCGTCCGTAAGCTTAACAATGAGTTTCTTGTGCTCATGATAAATCTCTCTGACCCAGGGCAATTCCTTGCCCTTTCGTAATGCTTCGTCTTCGTCGCGGGTGATTATGAATCCCAGGCTTCCATAGTCGCGGCACAGGTAGCTGTGCATCTGTCTGTACTCATCCGGGCCAACTTCGGCATAATTCTTGACCTCGAACAAGGGCTGCCGACACCCATAGTCACGGAGGATCCGTTTCCATGTGTCGGTGGAATCCCGGTTGCGTGCCACGATATCGCGGCGCTGGGTCGCATCCTTGTTAGGCTTTAGCTCGATGTTTGTCAATCCGGCGGCAAAGAGAATCGAAACCGCTTGATGGCACCACTGCTCAAACTGGCTTGCTCCCTCGGTCCCACTGGGGATCGCGCTAAGCCCAGCGATGATTTGCCCGATACGGTGTTTCCGTATTTCGGGTGTCACCGACGAGATTTCGATGTCATACTCATCTCGGATTTCGATCGTAGCCGCCGAGATTTCCTCAACCGTCTCCTGCTTTATCTCGCCTTGTTGCGCATTCAGTGCTCTCCAATAGCAAGGGTGAATCAAGAAGCTGGAAGTTCCGGACGTCTCGAGCTTAATTTGGCTTCCATCGTGGCAAAATCTGTAACGTCCTGAGGGTTCGTCCTTGGTTCCAAGGAAGCCGACACTGTAAAGCGCGTGAATTCCATTCTCGGGCGAACCGAGAATGGCAAAATGCTGTGCCTCCTCGGGTCCGAGATCGGGTGCTGAAAACACGTTAGCGATCATCTCCTGGAGGTTGGAGCCAAGCCAGGTTGCGGAGCCTTCCGCAAAAGCACGGGTCATTCTGTCCAAGCCTGGGAACACGGCCTGATATTCTTTCAACAGGTCTGAATACCGATTCTCAGAAATCTCTTTAGCCGCCACGTCCACGTCGTCTTCAAAGATGACGTCCCGAGCCTGCTGAAACGCATGGTAAAATGCGTTGTTCAGGAGGACAAGGAGGTCGCGCGGGCGGTAGAGGGTTAATTTGAGACAGTGGCGGAAACCAGCCCATCCGGGGAGTTCACGACAGGTGACCTTGTTCCAGACCTCGATAGATGCCTGTTCTTTCACGGGGAATGCGGCCCTGAGGCGGTTGGCTACTAAGTTCAGTAGATGGTACTCGTCCCAGTGTAACCGAATGACCTGGCCTTCGATTTGACGGGAGTAGTCAGCGTCATGCTTGGCGATTGTTCGGAAAATATTATCACGCAGGAACATGAATGCCTTCGTCCTGGGGAGGACCTTGTTGATTTCAATCGAGGCATGGAGAAACCCGTCAATCAGCCCGATTCCAAGCTCGTTTGCTTCATATCCTTCGTCTAGCCGATCGATCAGGATGTAAACCGATTCCTGAAGTGTGTTCAAGCAGACGGTCAATTCCTCCGCCAGAGTGTTCAGTTTCAGGTGTTCCGCAAGATCTCCGACGAGTTTTTCGGGGGCCTTAGCATCGGACAGCAATGGCTCCACTCTCTTTCTCATTTTATCAGGCACCGAAGCTGAGCTTTGGTTCCACTCCTTCAGGGCTGCCAGTAAAGTCGGGATCGCCGGGATTTGCGAAAACTTGAAATGCGTTTTGAGAGACGAGCCTATTTCTAGCCCTACCTTCGCATCGTAAGCAGTCGAATCTTGGATTATGTGGGTATTTCATGGCCGGACTGGGCGTGCTGTCATACATGAAATAATAGCAGGAAACC
>JBAXTC010000776.1:0-3648 GCA_037130375.1 Verrucomicrobiota bacterium
AGAATGTGGCGGGCGAGATGGTCTTTGATTTCACGGTGTCTTGGAACTGGCTGACTTCATGCGAGCTGGAGCTCCGATTCTTCAAAGATTCACCCTGACTCATATAGTCTGGAAATTCCAAAGGACTTCGCCCGGTAATCCGCAAATGATTTCGTTTGTATATGTCATTTCCATTTTTCTGTCTCCAATGTTTCTGTCTAATATTCCCGTCTTCAATTGTTCTGTCTAATGTTTCTCTTCCCCCATCACGGCGTAAGCCAGGTCGCCAAACTCGGCTTGAGATAAACGCCGGAGGGGGGTGCGAATGATTATGGGCATAAGGGACAGACAAAACATGAAGACAGACAAATCATAGACAGAAACATTATAGACAGAAAAATGGGCAAGGATCGGTTCTCTCAAGAAACTGATGATAGTTTCTTCCATGATCAGCCTCCGCAGGCGGAGGTGGGAGCTTCCAAGCACCCTAACCACATGGTTTCGTCTTGCCGTATATATACCGCATGGTTTTCATACACCGCAAAGCCAGGGGGTTTGTGGTTGCATTGAATTGTTACGGCTAAAGCTTGGAATCCGAACTTGTTACCGCTATTTTCCTGCTGATGAAACAAAAGGCTTACGCGCGCGCAGGCGTCGATATCGACTTGGGGAATGCGGTCAAATCCGCTTTGCCGCAAATGCTCCAGGCAACCCATCGGCCGGAGGTGCTCGGCAAAGTCGGCGGGTTCGGCGGGTTGTTTGCGCTGGATGTTCGCAAATACCGCGAGCCGATCTTGGTTTCCAGCGTCGATGGCGTCGGCACCAAGCTTAAGCTCGCTTTCGCGTTGGACCAACACGACACCATCGGCCAGGATCTCGTCAACCATTGTGTCAACGACATCGCCGTGCTCGGCGCCGAGCCGCTCTTCTTCCTCGATTACCTCGGCACCGGCAAACTCGAGCCGCGCGTCTTCAACGACATCATCAAAGGCTTTGTTCAGGCATGTGCGGAAAATGGCTGCGCCCTCATCGGCGGCGAGACGGCCCAAATGCCCGGCTTCTACCAACCCGGCGAATATGACGTGAGCGGGACCATCGTCGGTGTGGTGGAGAAATCCAGGATGCTCGATGGCAAAGCCATTCGGTCCGGCGATGCCGTAATCGGCTTGGCTTCGAGCGGGCTGCACACCAACGGTTACTCTCTAGCGCGGACGATCTTCTTCGATCAGATGAAGCTCAAGCCGGAGAGCTACGTGCCGGGTTTACGTAACACCATCGGACGCGAATTGCTCAAGGTGCATGTCAGCTATGGCCGGCTGATTCAGAAGTTGCTGGGGAAGTTTAACTGGGGTCAGGCGTCCGGTCTGTCCCGAAAATCGAGCGGCAAACCAATGGGCAGGCGGGACGCCTGCCCTACCATAAAAGGCCTGGCCCATATCACCGGCGGCGGTTTCGTGGATAACATACCACGCGTCCTGCCCGGGAACTGCGACGTCGTTATCCGGAAAGGCTCGTGGCAGATGTTGCCGATTTTTCAACTCATCCAGGCCAAAGGCGGCGTGCCGAACGATGAATTATATCAGGTCTTCAACATGGGCATCGGCATGGTCATCATCGTGGCTGCCGACAAAGCGCCGGCAGTCATGAAGTATATCGGCGCGCAAAAGCACCAAGCCTGGCTGATTGGCCAGGTGGTGCAGGGCCGGGGTGAGACGAAAATCCTCTGAGTCAGCCTATTTCTCAGGCTTTTTGGCCGCCGCGTTCGTAAGCTTCTCGAGGTCTTCGGGCTTGATAACTTCGATCTTGGCGCCCTTCTTAAGTTCTTCGGCGGAAGGCACCCGGATGATGTCGCTGGTGAGCGGCTGAGCCGAGGGCGGCGGCGGAGCCGGAGCATCGGCCCCGACCAGTTCTACATCGAAAAGCAGCGTCGAGCCGGGTTCAATGCTGGAGTTGCCCGCATCGCCGTAAGCCAGTGGGGAGGGGATAAAAAGCTGCCATTTCGAACCGGCCTTCATCATCTGCAGCGCCTCGGTCCAGCCACGGACAACGCGGTTCACCTGGAACTTGGCCGGCTGACCGCGTTTGGCGGAGCTGTCAAACTCTTTGCCATTGATGAGTGTGCCGCGGTAGTTGACAGTGACGGTGTCGTTGCTTTTCGGTGTGGCTCCCGTGCCTTCGGTGATGACTTTATACTGCATCTCGGCCGTGGTTCCATCCGGCAGGGTGACAGCGTGGGTCTTGATGCCATCCTTTTTCTTGTTCTCTGCCAGGAACGTTTCGCCTTCCTTCTTGTTCTTTTCCGCCGCCTTCTTCTGCGTCTCTTCGTGTTTGGAGCGGGCTTCCACCTGGTAGAAGCGCATGGCTTCCTGTGCCTGCTGGTCCGTCATCTTCGAAGTGCCGCCGGCCAGCACGTCTTTGATCGCGCCCGAGAGGACGTCCATGTCCAATTCGACGCCGCCGCGTTTGATGCTGTTGCCAATATTCATCCCGATGGAATAGCTCATATTGTGCTTCAGCTCGGCGGGCGAGAGCTTCGGTGGTGCTGGGGCATTCGTTGAAGCTGGTGTATTCTGCGCGATCCCGATGCCTTGCAGCAGAGCAGCGCTGAACCCCAAAGCCATAGCTATTTTCAATCCGTTTGTCATAGTTCTTTGATATTAATGTTTATTCGTGCCATCTCGTTTACACTAATGCGTGAAAAAGTCGAGCCGGAAAATGACTAAATAACTTTTGCCATCGTGGCAATACCTGATTCAATCGCACACATGAAAATCCTGGTCATCGGCTCCGGCGGACGCGAACACGCGCTGGTTTGGAAACTGGCACAATCGGCCCGTGTCACCCGGATGTGGTGTGCCCCCGGCAACGCCGGCATCGCCCAGGAACGCTTGGCCAATAACGGCGACCCCGTCCAATGCGTGAACCTCGGCGCAGAAGACTTGCCGGGCCTCCGCGCCTTCGCCGACGCACACAGCGCCGACCTCACCGTCGTCGGGCCGGATAACCCGCTGGCCCTGGGCATTGTGGATTTGTTCCAGAAAGACGGCCGGCGCATCTGGGGTCCGAACCAAAAAGCCGCGCAATTTGAAGCCTCGAAAGTCTTCTCTCAGCGCTTCATGGAGAAATACGGCATCCCGACCGCGCGGGCCGGCATGTTCGCCGATTTCGCCGCCGCGTCCCGTTTCGCCGCCTCGCTCGGTGGCCGTTGCGCCGTCAAAGCCGACGGCCTGGCTCTCGGCAAAGGCGTCTTAATCTGCCGTGACATGGCGCAGGCCGACCAAGCCATCCAGGAAGTTCTGGTTAAAAAAACCTTCGGCGCCGCCGGCGCCAACATCGTCATCCAGGAATTGCTCGACGGCATGGAAATCTCCTTGCACGCCCTGTGCGATGGCCGGACCGCGAAGCTCTTTCCCGCCGCCCAGGACCACAAGCGCGCGCTGGACGGCGACGCCGGCTTGAACACCGGCGGCATGGGCACCTATTGCCCCGCGCCGTTTCTGACCGGGCCGGAGCTGGCCGCAGTCGGCGCCGGCATTCTCGAACCCCATGGAATCCATATGGCCGATAACCAGTATCGCTTTCGCGCCGGATGGTCCGGCCTTGCGGCGGGCGACGATATTACATTCCTTATCGGCCTTGCGGTCTTTGTAACACTGCCGCTCTACGGAG
>JBAXTC010000777.1:0-3640 GCA_037130375.1 Verrucomicrobiota bacterium
AATCAGCGTCTTGCTCACCGAGCAGTTCACTTTGTAATGCGACATGTGATCGCCAACCCCGTAGGTCATCCAGCCGAGGGCGAGTTCGCTGAGGTCGCCCGTGCCCAGCACCATCGCGTTGCGCAGGTTGGCGAGGCGAAACAGGTGCGAAGTCCGCTCGCCTGCCTGCACGTTTTCAAAAGTCACATCATACTCCTGCTTGCCCTCGGCAAACGGATGGCCAATGTCGCGGAACATCTGCTTGCAGGCGGGCCGGATGTCGATTTCGCTTGCCGTGACACCCAGCGCTTTCATCAATTTGTGGGCATTGGTGAGCGTGAGATTACTCGTGGCGAAACCGGGCATGGTGTAGGCCAGGATGTTTTTGCGGGGCAACTTCATCCGATCCATCGTCTTGGCCGCCACGATGAGCGCATGCGTCGAGTCGAGGCCGCCCGAGATACCAATCACCACCCGCTTGGTCCCCGTGCTCGATAGCCGCTTCAAAAGACTGTGTACCTGGATGTTGTAGGCCTCGAAGCACCGCTGGTCACGCTCGCGCGCATCGCTCGGCACATAAGGGAATCGGGCGATGTGGCGTTGCAAAGGAACCTTGCCCGCCGGCACGCGGAACTCGAATGGAATGTGTCGCATCGCCACCAACCGGTCGCGGCATTCGCCGGCCGAATCGGTGAAGCTGGTCATGCGCATCCGGTCCTGCACGAGCCGTTCCAGATCGATGTCCGCCGTGATCATCTGCTCGCAGTCGGCAAACCGCTCGGACTCGCTTAGCAGGTCGGCATTCTCGTAGATCAACGCATGGCCGTCCCAGGCCAGATCCGTGGTGGATTCGCCGGGACCGGCGCAGGAATACAGATAGGCCGCTATGCACTTCCCCGACTGCGACGCGCACAGGTTGCGCCGGTATTCGGCCTTGCCGATGGTGATGTTGCTGGCCGAAAGATTGACCAGCACGGTGGCGCCGGCCAGCGCGGCGTAGGTGCTGGGCGGAATCGGCGTCCATACGTCCTCGCAAATCTCGGCGTGCAACTTGAAGCCTTCGACATTGCCCGCCTCAAAAATCAAGTCGTTCCCAAAGGGCAACCGTTCGCCAAGGAATAGCACCTCGCGACAGAGTGCGTCGCGGCTCGAAGCGAACTGCCGCTTCTCGTAATATTCGCGGTAATTAGGCAGGAACGTCTTGGGCACCAGCCCGAGCACTCGCCCGCGATAAATCACCACCGCGCAATTGAACAACTTGGCCTCGAACTGCAGCGGCGCACCGACCACCAGCACCGACGCCAGCCCCGCGCTCGCCTTGACCAACTGCGCAACCGCGGCTTTGCTGGCGTCCAGCAGCGCGTCCTGATGGAACAAATCATCGTTGGTGTAAGCGGACAAGCCCAATTCCGGGAACAGCGCCACCGCGACGCCCGCTTCGGACGCCTGCCGGGCCAAGGCGAGCGTGCGCTCCAGATTGAAGCTCGGGTCCGCCACCCGCAGGGACGGGAGGCACACCGCCGCCCGGATGATGCCGTGCGAGTAGATGGAGTAAAAGCGATTACGCATGATGGTTGGCATACTCCAAATCGGGCGTGTTTCCAATGCTAAATTGGCCGCCGAATGAACGGAGAACGGAGTGATGTGGTTGGATCCGGGATAATACAGATGTGGCGCCAACCAATCTCACCAGGCCCTAGCCGAAGCGTAATCACGCCGCTCCGGCTTCTGATATCCAGGCATTGCCCCACGTGGTGACGACGGGTATTTCTCCCCATCGCCCCACCAACCCAACGCCCCAGATTGAAAGGTTCATTGTCTCAGAAGCCGGCGATTAAGCGGAGTGATGTCTCCCCGCCGGGCAATCAGCCCTGCCATGGAAGAAAAAACCACCGTCCATTGTCAGCCAAACATGCCGCTCCAGCCGGAGCTTGAGAACGACTCGGTGGGGCCGCATCGCTATAAACATGCCGCTCCTAACGGAGCTAACGGATTTATCGCGTCTGCTCAGCAGTTGGTCAAGACACTTGGCGAGGACATCTGATGCCCAACCTCCGCGAACAACTCCAGCACACCCTCCAAACCCGTGCCTGCCTTACTGGGCATCGGCAACGTGGATTATGGAAATGATGGTTTTGAGGTGAGATTGGCGGAGGCGCTGGAAGATTCTGATGCAGCGCTGGGCTTGCCTCACGTTAGCTCCGTCAGGAGCGGCATGTCGTCCGACACCACAGCGTACAAGTGTCAGTCCAGTATTGACCCTTTTTACCCGCGCAGGTGGCGGATGCCGCAGACTGGGTGAGGGTTGTCGGGGAGAATCACTTCGACTTTACGTGCGGTTACTCGCGCCGTGCCGCGCGGGTAACTCGTGTTTGACAAGGCCGGCGGGTGAATACAAACTGTCTCCGTGCGCATCATCAAAGAAGCGTTTCTGGTGGCGGCGGGGCGGGAACATCCCGCGGCGGCTCGTCACCTGGATGTTTGGCGCAAGACGGTCAAGGCGGCAACTTGGCGCCATCTGGTGGATGTGCGGCGGAGTTATCCCGACACGGACGCCGTAAAAGTCCGCAGCGGGCGGATGGTGTTGATTTTCAACCTCCTGCGGAATGATTACCGCTTGATTGCCGCGGCGCATTTCAACTGCCAGATCGTCTATACCCTGCGTTTTATGACGCACGCCGAATACAGCAAAGACCGCTGGAAAGAAACATTATGAAGATGAAGACAACACGCGCGAAAACTGAATTTGTCCGGCTGCCCAAAGACTACGCCAGCCTGTGCCGGATGCTGACGCCACGCCCAATCCATGACCATGTGGATTTTGTAAACGTCGTGGAAATCACCGACGCAATGGCCGGTCACAAGCTGACACCCGACCAAGAGGACTATTTTGACCTGCTCTGCCGCCTGATTGAAGATTACGAAAAGGAACACGCGCAACTCGCCACGCCCAAAGTCAATGCGCTGGACGCCTTGCAGCACCTTTTGGACGCGCACGACATGAGCGCGGCAGATTTGGCGCGGCTGCTGGACGTTCACCGCACGCTGGGCGCGATGATTCTGCGCGGCGAACGGCAATTGACGTTGGCACACGTCCGCACGCTGGCAAAGCATTTCAGCGTGTCAGCCGACTTGTTTCTGGCGTAAAGCCCTGGGATCAACGGTGTCCGGCTCCGCAAATGGAACCGACTCGATCTGAGGCCTTAGAGGCGATGCCCAGATTTTGGGACACTTCACCCCGCACAACCCGAAATGCCGTCATCCACCCCACTCGCTACGTTGTCAGCAGCGGGCTAAGGCCCATTTCCCGGGCTAGAACCGGGAGAGGGGGCCGACTTGGCCTGGCGTTTGTTTTAGGGCACCACCAAAACGACCGTCAGTACCGTAAGGCGGATTCGCTTGGCGCTATCGACTTTAACCGCACTCATTATGTAAAATTCCCACACTCCCCTCCCCATTTCAACGCTTTTGCGGGGAGATGAGCATGTTCGATGTTGCGGGCGGCGGAGGCGAACCGCCCGACAAGGGCAAAAACCGGCCAGCGTAAGCTGATTCAGTTCCTTGACCCTGCGAAACGAAATCATTTGCGGATTACCGGGCGAAGTCCTTTGGAAGAAGAACCGATCCTTTCCCATTTTTCTGTCTATAATCTTTCTGTCTA
>JBAXTC010000778.1:0-3640 GCA_037130375.1 Verrucomicrobiota bacterium
ATCACGCATCACGCATCACGCATCACGCATCACGCCCCACGCATCACGCCCCACTCATCACGCACCACCCGCGTCCCCGTCTCGCCTTCGAGAGCAGCGGAGAGGGATTCGGGGCAGGTGATCAGCGCTTCGGGTCCCCCGTCTTCGATAAACTGGATGCATGCCTCGATTTTCGGCAGCATCGATCCCGGCTGGAAATGGCCTTCTCGCACATACTGTCGGGCTTGGGCGAGCGACATTGAGCTGATTGCACGTTGGTTTGGTTTTCCGAAGTTGAGGCAGACCCTCTCGACGGCAGTGGAGATAACAAGCAAATCCGCCTTGATGTCTCTTGCCAGGACGGCTGAGGCAAGGTCTTTGTCTATAACGGCTGCCACTCCACTCAAGATGCCCCGTTCATCCGCAACCACTGGAATGCCGCCGCCACCGACCGCGATCACGACGTAGCCATCTTTGACCAGGTGCCGGACAACCTCGGACTCGATGATCTGGAGCGGCTTTGGAGAGGCGACAACTCGACGCCAGCCACGGCCAGCGTCCTCAGACATGGCCCATTTCTCGATGCGCATGCGATCGTCAGCCTCCGCGCGGGAATAAAACTGACCAATGGGCTTGCTTGGTTTTGCAAAAGCCGGGTCGTCACGGTCCACAAGAGTCTGGGTGACGATTGTGGCGACGGAGTTCTTGAGGCGGCGCCGGCGGAACTCGTTTTCCAGCGCCTGTTGAATCTGGTAGCCGAGTGCTCCCTGGGTGTCGGCGACGATGGAGTCGAGCGGGACCTGATGGAGCTGGCCGCGCGAGAGTTCGCTGCGAAGGAGGATAAAACCCACCTGCGGTCCGTTGCCGTGGGTGATGACAATACGACAACGGTGTTGCAGGAGATCGGTGATGTGGCGGGTGGTCTCCACCACCGCCGCGTACTGGTCCGGCACACTCCTATGCTTCTCGTCCTTGATGAGCGAGTTGCCGCCGATGGCGATAACAATGGTTTTCATGCGTAGCGCCGACTCCGGCGCACAGGCGAAAGAGTATCAGGCTCAGCGGCTGGATTGGCGATTGAAAAGCGCCTGTGAGCAGGCTTTACTTGGCACAGGAGTTACGCGAGTTTACAATATGAAAACGTTAAGGCGCTCGGTTCGGCGGTCGCATTGACGGCGATGCCGTGATACAACAGCCGAATGCTGGCACCCGACGTGAATGCAGCCGTTATGACTATTCTAGATTTGATCAAAGCCACCGTGATTTGTGGCGTCATTGCCTTTCTGATCTACAGCTTTCCGCTTCTCGGCCAGGTCGTGCTCATCGGGTTTCTCAGCCTGCTCTGGCTTTCCTACGCCCGCAAGGCCATCCTGAGCCTCCGGCGGAGATAGAGCGGGAGCGTTAAGGTCGAGAAATGAACGTGGACATGGATTTAGCGGCCAACTTAGAGGCGGTTCGGCGGCGGATCGAGGCGGCCTGCGCTCGATCTGGGCGCGAGCCGAGCGCGGTGACTTTGGTGGCGGTGACGAAGACGCAACCGCCGGAGGTCGTTGCGGAGGCATCAAAGGCGGGCTTGAGCCTTTTCGGTGAGAACAAGGTGCAGGAGGCGAAAGCGAAGATTCCTTTGTGCGCGGGTCGTTTGCGCTGGCAGATGATCGGCCATTTGCAGACCAATAAATGCCGCGAAGCGGTGGAGCTTTTCGAGATGATCCAAAGCGTCGATAGCCTGCGCCTGGCGGATGAAATCAACAAGCGCGCGGAACAGGCGGCGAAACGGATGCCGATTTTGCTGGAGGTCAATACGGTGGGCGAATCGAGCAAATTCGGGTACCGTCCCGAGCAACTATTGGCGGAGCTAAGCCGGGTCAATGCCCTGCCGCGCCTGGAAATCCACGGCCTCATGACCGTGCCGCCATGGACGGCTGATCCGGAAAAGGTGCGACCGGTATTCCGTCAATTGCGCGAGCTGAAAGAACGCTGTGAGCAGATTCTGGGGGCGCCGCTGGCCCATCTGAGCATGGGGATGACGGGCGATTTCGAGGTGGCCATCGAGGAAGGCGCGACGATGGTTCGGATTGGCACGGCTTTATTCGGCGCGCGACCGCAGGCCAAAGGGGCTGGCTGACCGGCCTTCCGGGCTTTGGTGTTTCTACTTCGCCTCAGCCATTTCTTGGTGGTCGCGAAATCCAAACAGGCGGTCCCGCTTGATAATCTCTACAATGGGCGGGGGCACCAGTTGTTCCCATGAGGCATCGCCAGATTGAATTTTCGTCAACACATCACGCGATCTGATTGGAAGCAGGCTCGCGTTAAAGTTGCGAATACCCTGGATGAACCGATTCTCCAAGAGATGCGCATAGAGGTGCTTCAGATGCGGCGGCGGCGGAAAATTGTCGGCTGTGAGCATCTGGCGGGATCCCAGGTCGAGGTGGGGATAGACGTAGAGCCGCGCCGGATTCTTGAAGAGTTGGCCCAAGCCGCCGAGCAGCCCCCCTTCGCTCTCATTGTAGAAACTCTCGTCGAGAATCTCGGCCAGCTTCGATGCGCCCAACGCCAGCCCGATGGGTCGCTTGGTATAGCGCGAGAGATAGGAGGCAAGCCGGTGGAAGCGGCGGAAATTTGAAACCAGCACAGTTTTGCCCAATGCGCTGAGCATGTCGGCGCGTTGAAGGAAATTCGCCTCGTTGATCTCATTGTCCGTCGTCAGATGTCGCAGGGTCATTTCCATGAGCACCACCGGCGGCTCGCCTTCCAGGGCCGGTTCCTGGATGAACTGCTCCAGCGCCCGCTCCTGCACATCGAGGGTAGCCTTGGTGACCGGGTGGAAGCTGCCGCGCTGAACCAGCGTTGGTTTCTGATAAAGCACCTCGGCCCACTGCACCGCATCCCCCCGCGCCGTAAACATCGCCGCCTCGGTCAGCCCCTGCCTGACCAGTTGCAACGCCATCAGCCGGTTATCGACCCGCCCAAACGCCGGACCCGCAAATCGAATCATGTCCACTTCCACCCGTTCCCACGTCAGACTGTCCAGCAGCGACCGGATAAGCGCTTCCGGTTGGCGGTGCAGGTAAAACGCGCTGTGAACCAGGTTCACGCCAATGACACCCAACGCTTCCTGTTGCCGAACGTTCTCTTTGTCAAGCATTCGCACGTGGATGATAATTTCCGAAGGGTCTGAGCCGGACTCGGCCTGGAAACGCATCCCCAGCCAGCCTCGGCCTTCCTCGCGGCGCGTGGCCACGGTGTTGGCGAAAACAAAAAAGGCCGTCTTGCCTCCCCGCGTCTTGTCCAGCCGGTCCAGGAGCAGATCGTACTCGTAGTCGAGCATGGCGCGGAGACGCTGCCGGCTTACGTAATAGTCTGTTGGACCATAAATCGCGTCGCTCACCGCCATGTCATAAGCGGAAATCGTCTTGGCTACCGTGCTGGCCGCCCCGCCCGCCCGGAAAAACCAGCGGGCGACTTCCTGCCCCGCGCCGATTTCTGCGAACGTGCCATAGCGCTTGGCATCAAGGTTGATTTGCTGTGCCTTCTGACTTGTATCCAGTTTTTCGTTGCCCATAAACTGCCTCCATTATCACTCAATGATCTCGTCAAAGCGAGCCTGAGCGGCATGTTTATAGGAACCGGATCGCCAGAACACCACCAGCTCCGTAGGAGC
>JBAXTC010000779.1:0-3639 GCA_037130375.1 Verrucomicrobiota bacterium
GAGCGGCATGTCTTCGAGCCGGATAGATTGGCTGGCGGGCGGATGGAAGCCGACCTGCGCTGCAACCAGCCAACATAAAAAAAAAGGCGCGAGTAAAAACTCGCGCCTCATAAATTTATCGAGGATTGCTAACTCGTTCGACGCAGTCGGCGAACCATCACCAGGATTCCCAGCCCACCAGCCAGCGAAAGAGCCAGCACGGAAGGTTCAGGAACAGCACTCACCACCGCTGCGAAATTCATGATCGGCGTTATGCTGTTCGTCATCAACGTCCAATCCCTCAAGGAATTGTTCTGCCAATAATCGGGATAATCCATTCCCACTGTCGGTGGGTTATAAATGTCAACCCCGAGTGAGTCGGTCGCTCCCATGCCCCGAAACTGAACGCTCCAAGTCATTTCGGAAGCGAGAACTTGGAACCCACCAATTGGAATATTATCGGCACCCTGCGCAAAGGTGAGGACGGATCGCGCCGTTGGACTCACCGAGAAGAAGCCGCTATCATAAAACTGGGTTCCGGGTGAAGCGTAACCGTTGAACGGCGTCCCGTCGTTCAAATAAAAACGCACCCGAGCCTGAACATCCCCGGCGAATGTAGTAGGGCTCGCGGTGTTAGTGCCCCAGTATTCGAACGAGAAGCCGGTAATAAATTGGCCAATTGAGCCAGGTGCCAACACAATCTGGTCACCTACTTCATACGTCCCTGGATTAAAACGATTGGTTGTATCGTTGACTGAATTGTTAAAAATAGTCGCCGCACGGAGACTCAGGGTGGAGCCAATCCACAGCGCCGCAAGAACCAAAACACCGCGCATTCCAAATGATTTTTTCATAGATTTGAGAATTGATACACTATAATTGTCGCACCATCTGATGCCGATATTACAGAAACGGCATTTGGCGTCAACAGTTTTAGAAAGATTTTTGCATTTATTTTCGCGATTCATCTGAGACCGCGGCTGGTGCCGAGCCAAACTGCCAGACGGTGTTCACCGCCGCCAAGTTCAGATTGACAAATAGGCTCGCCCAGCATTTAATTAGCCTGCAGTGTGTTTATGAAGAAAGCGATTCTGGTGTGTGTGGCAGTCTCGGTCGGGCTGCTCGGCCTGTGGTTCTATGGCTGGCCCGCCTACAAGCGTCACCGCGAGACGCGCTCCATCGAGCAGGCCCGCGAGTTTATGGCCAAAACTGATTATCGCAACGCTTCTTTGAGCGCGCGCCAGGCCCTGCAAATGAACTCGTGCAATGTCGAGGCCTGCCAGATGATTGCGGAATTGGCCGACCTCTCCCGCTCGCCCCAAGCTATCAACTGGCGCCGCCGCGTCGCCGAGCTGAATCCGACCATCGAAAACAAGCTCATGCTCGCATCGACCGCCTTGCGCTTGCAGGGGCCTCCCTATCCGTTGGCGGCGCAGACGTTGGAAGAACTCGCCAGCTCATCCCAAAATATCGCCGCTTACCACGCCGTATCGGCTGAGCTGGCGCTTAAGCTTAAGAAACCAGTCGAAGCGGTGGCCGGCTTGGAGCAGGCCAACCGCCTGGACCCGACCAATGAGCTTTACCAGTTCAACCTCGCAGTGCTCCGGCTCCAATCCACCAATGCTGCCGCGGCTTCCGCCGCCCACGCCACGCTCGATCGGCTTCGCGCCAACCCCAACCTCGGATCGGTGGCGCTCCGCTGGCTGATCACCGACAGTCTGCGGCAGGATGATCTCGCCACAGCGCAGCAGTTCTCGCAGCAACTGCTGGCAGGGCCGCAAGCTGCTCCCGGCGATCGTTTGCAGCATCTGACGATTCTTCGGCAGTCCAATAGCCCCGAGTTCACCAGCTTTCTGGGTGTCACGCAGAAGAATGCGCAAACCAATGCCAGTGAGATCTATGGCCTTTCAGCCTGGATGATCAGCCAGAACCTCGTGGACGAGGCGCTCGTCTGGCTGACAAATTGTCCCGTCAAGATCCGCGCCGAACAGCCAGTCCCACTCGCAATTGTCGATTGCTATCTGACAAAAAAGGATTGGGGCCGTCTCGATACCTTTCTCCAGGAACAAAAAAAATGGGCTGACCGCGAGTGTCTGCGGTTGGCTTTCCTTTCGCTCGCCGCGGCTGAATTGAAGCAAAACCTCGCGGCCGAGGCCCGCTGGCGGGCGGCGGTCCGGGAGGCGGGCGAGCGGTTGGGGCCGCTCACGGCGCTGCTGGCCATGGCCGAAAGTTGGAAACGAGAAAAAGCCCAGGAAGACTTGTTGTGGCTCATTGCCCAGCGCTTTCCCGGCGAGCGCTGGACCCTCCGGGAACTAAACCGAATCTACCTGGCCAACGGCAATACCTACGGATTGAACAAGCTCTATTCCGCTACGGCGGGTTATGATTCCAAAAACTATGTGGCGCAAAACAATCTCGCCGCGACTTCCTTCCTCCTCAAGCTGAACTTGCCCAGGGCGCACGAGCTGGCGAAGGAGGTTTTTACCCAGCACCCCGAGGAACCGATCGTCGCTTCCACTTACGCCTACTCCTTGCATCTGCAAGGCCG
This sequence comes from Verrucomicrobiota bacterium, assembly GCA_037130375.1. Taxonomy (GTDB): domain Bacteria; phylum Verrucomicrobiota; class Verrucomicrobiia; order Limisphaerales; family UBA8199; genus JAPLUA01. Next base: position 2,528 of record JBAXTC010000779.1, read on the forward strand.
CACCCAGGAAGGTCTGGCCGTGCTCACAAAACAAAAAACCGAAGCCCTCGAGATACCCTCAGTGGCCCTCTACTACGGTCTCCTGTTGTCAGCCTCCGGCGAAACCAATAAGGCGGATAAGTACCTGGGCATCGCCGCGCAATCCAAACTTTTGCCCGAGGAAAAAGCCCTGCTCACCAATGCCACTCGTCGAGCACCCGGGAGATGAGTTGCCCATTGCAACTCATGAGGCCCGGCATAAGACCCGGGGAATCCGCACAAGAGAAGCTTTCAAAACACTGGATTACAAGAGTGATTTCCATAGCCCCATTCCCCTCTTTCCATCTCCCATTTTTCTGTCTTCAATTTTTCTGTCTCCATTTCCCCTTCCTCATTTCCCCGTCTCCAATCTTTCCGTTCCGTTCCGTTTCTGTTTTGCCGCGCTGAGTTCATGGCGTCTGCGGCTTAGTATTTAGCCAAAACGACCATGCGCTCGCGGGTCGGCTTCAGAAAGATGCACTCGCGGACAGGATCGAAGTTGCGATGCGATTTGCCGTTGACCGTGACGCGCCGGATGCGTTGCCCGTCCGGATGGCGCAGGCGCAACACCAGGAGTTTGGGCGCGTCCCGTGTTGGCGGCTCGATGTTCGCCTCGATATAACCGTCTTTGACGTGGGAGCTGAGCCGGTAGGCGACCGGCCCGAAGCGCGTCGGTGCGTTGGTGACAGCCACCTCCAGGCCATCCTGAAGCCAGTTGCTCGTGATGAAGGCTGCGAGCCAGAGTTGGTCGCCGCGTTCCGTCACGAGCATGGTGCGCGTCTGGTGGAGGAAGTAGCCGGTCTCGTGCGTCTTGTCCCACGCGCCGGAATGGTTGAAATGCTCCCAGAAACTCAGCACCTCCGGGTTGAGCATGGCGGCAATCGTGTTGAAATAGGAACGGACGAATGGTTTGACGTCGTCACGCAGCGCATACACTTCGCCGATCTGCAGAGGCAAACCCGCCTGGCCCGCCCCATGCGCGGCCGCATCCCACCCCAACTCCCCCCATCCCTGGCTGGCGGAGGCAACCAGCCCCGGCCAGGGTGGTTTCAAGAAATCGTAGCCGCCGACGGGAGTCGGCGCTAACACTCCGA
>JBAXTC010000078.1:0-17067 GCA_037130375.1 Verrucomicrobiota bacterium
GCCTCGCGCCGACGAACTGGACCAACTCGCCCAGCGGCGCAACCAATCCCATAACCGTCCCCGCAGTGCTCCCGTCAAAGTTCTATCGTCTGAACAAGCCGTGAACCACAATCCAATGTCCAATGTCCGGTAACTAAACGCCAAACACCTATGAAAATTAACAGCACACAGCACACGTCACGCATCCTGCGTCACCTATCGTCCGGCGCGCTCGCGCTGGGTCTCACCGCCACCGCCCTGGCCCAAGGCATCACCGCCTTCACCTACCAGGGCCGGCTCACGGACGGCGTGAATCCCGCGACCGGGATTTACGATTTGAGCTTCACGCTCTACGACGCCGCCAGCGGTCCGGGCGCGGTGGGCAGCCCGGTTCCTAAGTTGGGCACCGGCATCACCAACGGCCTCTTTACCGTCACGCTCGACTTCGGTGCGGGCGTATTCGCCGGGCCGCCGCGCTGGCTGGAGATTGCCGCCAAGACCAACGGCGCGTCCACCTATGTCACGCTCACGCCGCGCCAAGCACTCACGCCGACGCCCTACGCCCTCTTCGCGCCTAGCGCGGGCAGCGTGCCGGCGGCGGGCCTCACTGGCACCCTGGCCAACGACCACTTGGTCAACAGCGCCCTCGCCGTCCGGGCTGGCACCGGCTTGAGCGGCGGTGGCACCGTGGCCCTCGGCGGTTCGACCACGCTGAGCAACGCCGGCGTCCTCTCCGTCACCGGCAACGCCGACATCACCGCCTCGCCCACGAATGGCAACGTCGTTTTGGGCACCACCGCCACCAGCGCCAGCACGCCCACCACCCTGGTGAAGCGCGATGCCGGCGGGAGCTTTGCGGCGACCAACCTCACGCTCCAAGGCGGCTTGTATTTGCCGGCCACGACGAACACCGCCGGCGTCATCTATGCGGGCGGCAACCGGTTCTTGCACGCTTATGGCATGCAAAACACCTTCGTCGGCACCACGGCGGGCAATCTAGCCTTGGACGGTTGGAGAAACACGGGCGTGGGCTATGCGGCGCTTATCGCGAACACGGACGGCTCCGCCAACACGGCCACTGGCGGGCGCGCTCTGTATCGCAATACGAGCGGCAGCAACAACATCGCCTTGGGTTACGCAGCCGGTTACAACCTGACCACCGGTAGCGACAACATTGCCATCGGGCACCAGGGCGTGGCGGGGGAGAGCCGCACCATCCGCATTGGCACCCAGGGCGACCAGACCAACACGTTCCTGGCCGGCATTTACGGGAACACGGCCGTGAGCGGCGTGCCGGTGGGCGTGAATGCCGCCGGCCAACTGGGCACGCTTGCCAGCTCCGGCAACGAACCACCCCCGGGCGTCACCCCGATCCTGAACATGATCTGGATCCAACCCGGTACCTTCATCATGGGCAGCCCGGACACTGAAGCGGGCCATCTTACCGATGAGAACCAGCGGACGGTGACGCTGACGAAGGGGTTTTGGATGGGGCACCACGAGGTGACCCAGGGAGAGTATCAGTCGCTCACGAGCGGCAATCCCAGTGCGTTCACCGGGGACTTGAGCCGGCCGGTGGAGACGGTGAGTTGGATTGATGCCACCAACTTTTGCAGGATGCTCACGCAGCGGGAACTGGCGGCGGGCCGGCTGCCGGCGGGCTGGGCCTATCGCCTGCCGACCGAGGCCGAATGGGAGTACTGTTGCCGCTCGCTGACGACCACGCGTTTCTACTATGGCGATGACCTGAGCTACAACAGCCTCACCAACTACGCTTGGTATAATGCCAACAGCGGTTCCACGACCCATCCGGTGGGGCAGAAACTGGCCAACGTCTGGGGCTTGGTAGATATGATTGGGAACGTGTCCGAATGGTGCTGGGATTGGTACGGTGCGACCTATTCCGGCATGAGCGTGACCGATCCGCTGGGGCCTTCGTCGGGCTCGTACCGAGTGCTCCGCGGCGGCTTTTGGAGCGTTTATGCGGACGACTGCCGTTCGGCGCAGCGCGGCGGCAACGACCCATCGTACCGGGGCATCCGCATCGGTTTCCGGGTTGTCCTGGCCCCAGGTCAGCCATGAGCAGGAACGGCCCAGAGGAACGGCCCGGAGCAGGCTGGCGAAGCGAGGGACGAGCGCAGTCGAGCCTGCGGAGAGCCTGCGGAGCGTTGAATTGAAATCGAACGGACGAAAATGAAAACCCGAGGGGCGAAGATGGAAGCCGGCGACTGGCCGGCGCACGGCGTTTTGGACTGCGGTGGCAAACGCAGCGCGACACCGCTTTCGGATGTGAGGTGCCCCGACGAAAAGCGCCGTCGCCGCTGCGCTCTGCCGGTGCCGTCCAAAACCTGGCGGAGGTGCGTGGCCTCGCTGGTGTTCCTGGCTGCCGCCTTCACCGCCCCCGCCCAGACCTATTCCATTGACTGGTATAAGGTCGCCGGTGGTGGCGGCACGAGCACCGGCGGCGTGTATGCCGTCAGCGGCACCATCGGCCAGCAGGATGCCGGCGGGCCGCTGACTAACGACGTCTATTCCCTCACTGGCGGTTACTGGGCGATGCCCATCGCCGTGCAGACCACCAACGCGCCGACGTTGGCGATCATTCCCGCCGCGCCGGGCTGGGCCACGATTTCGTGGACGCCGCCCACGCCCGGCTTTGTCTTGCAGGAGACAACCAGCCTCGCGCCGACGAACTGGACCAACTCGCCCAGCGGCGCAACCAATCCCATAACCGTCCCCGCAGTGCTCCCGTCAAAGTTCTATCGTCTGAACAAGCCATAAACCAAGTCCAATGTCCAATGTGGCTTCCCCGGCCTCCGCCTGCCCGTCGCACCGCTGTTGGCCGGCAACACCGCCAAAGTCCTGGCGTAGTGCCGCAGCGTTCCTTTGCTTGGGCTGGAGTTTGGGACCGGAGTTTGGGTGCGCAGGGTGGTTTCAAGAAATCGTAGCCGCCGACGGCAGTCGGCGCTGATCTCAGTAATTGAGGACAAGTGCGCCGACGGCCGTCGGCGGCTACGATTTTGCAGGTTCTTGAATCCGCCCTGATGTTCGATTGAGCAGAGCGTTTAAGATGACGCCAGCGATGCTGCCTGCGGTGATGCCGCTGTTTAGCATGATTTGCGTCCAACGAGGAAATTGGTGGTAGAATTTGGGCTCTGCGAGGGTGATCATACCTACGCCAAGGCTGATAGCTATGACCATGATGTTATGGGTGCCCTCAAATTGCACTTTACCCAGTGTTTTGATGCCGTTGGCCATCACCATGCCAAACATGGCGATTCCAGCTCCGCCCAACACGGGCGTAGGAATCGCGGCAATGACAGCCGCCATTTTTGGGAACAGGCCAAGTGCCACTAATATAACGCCAGCAGCAGCGACGACAAAGCGGCTCTTAATTCGAGTCAGGCCCACCAAACCGACGTTTTGGGCAAATGCAGTGTAAGGGAAGCTGTTCAAGATGCCGCCGAGGACGGTGGAAAAGCCATCAGCCCGCAATCCCCGGGTCAAAGCTTCCTGGGTGACGGGTTTGCCGATGATCTCACCTACAGCAATACAGTTTCCGGTCGTCTCGCTCATCGCTACCAGCATTACCAGCACCATGGCGGCAATAGCGGCCACATCGAAGGTGGGCAGGCCAAAGGCAAAGGGCGTTGTTATGCCAACCCAGCCGGCGGTCGATAGCTGGGAAAAGTTGACCATGCCAAGTGGAATGGCAAGGAGAGTGCCGGCAATCAAACCCAGCAGGACGGCAATATTGCTCAAGAAACCAGTGCAATAGCGGTAGAAGACTACCACCAGGCTTAACGTAATCAGCGCAAGCATGATATGCGACCCACTTGCGAAGTCCGCAGCGCTTGGATCGCCTCCGCCCGCCCAGCGCACAGCGACCGGCATCAATGTAAGGCCAATGATGGTGATAATGGTGCCAGTAACAACCGGCGGGAAAAATCGCAATAAACGACTGAAATACGGGCTGATTAGAAAGGTAACAATCCCGGCAACAATAATCGAGCCGTAAATTCCTGTTAGACCCTGCTTCTGGCCAATGAGTATCATGGGCGTAACGGCGGCAAAGGCGACGCCCTGGATAATCGGGATGCGGATGCCAATCTTCCCAATGCCGATGGTCTGAATGAGCGTAGCGATGCCGCAGGTAAACAAGTCAGCACTAATTAGATAGATGAGTTGGCCCTGGGCCAGCCCCAGACCATGGGCAACCATGAGCGGAACCGCCACTGCTCCGGCATACATGGCCAGCACATGCTGCAAACCATAGGCCAGTAGTTTGCCGAACGGCAGCATTTCATCGACCGGATGTGGTTGGTTGGTCATCTCCACGGATGTTCACTCTCTTCTCATGGTTGCTTTGGGCGCTTGGCCATACACAGCCAAGAAATCAAAGAAACACGTTGACGCGTCTCATAACAAGTAATTGCTTTTTGCGCGCCGGCATATACTGTACTCATCGCTGCGCGGGTGATCGCCAGCCTCGGCCTTTTGTTTGATTGCGGTGACGTCGCCCAAGCCCATCGTGAGAATGCCACGCAAATTGTCCTGGGCAAGGGCTGGATGGGCGATCACCATGGCCAAGACCGCCAGCGAGGATATCCAGTTGATTTTGTTCACGCAAAGGAAGGATGGCGCGGCGGGGGTTGAGAGAGCAATCCGAAAGCGTTGGCGGTGGCTGGCCAAACCAGCACTTTCACTCACAGGACACGGTTCGAGGCACGCCCAGAACGGGCGTGCCCGAAAGCGTTTCTGTGAGGGTTTGCTAGCCCTGATGCGGGGCGTGAGCAGGTCACGCCCATTCGTTTGGGCACACGGAGTAGCGTGAAGAAGCATAAAATGAAACCAAAACAATTCACACCCGGTTTTTCTAGTCTGGCAATCATGGTGCTTGCTGTTTTCTCGCTTATGTCGGCGAGGGCGACGCGGCTTCCCGCCGCCACACTCAGCGGCCCTGCGAATGGGGCGACGGGTGTGTCAATAACGCCCACGTTTAGCTGGTCTGTCCAGATGTGTTTTCAGGACAGCCGAACGGGGATGGGAGTCATACCGGATACGGTCCTCGTGGACGACACGAACGTGGCTAAACATGTGGACGCGTCGGGACGATTAAGGCTGGATGTTCTCCCGGGCGAGCACCGTATTTTGGTCAGTGCCAAGGGCTATCAGAACCTTGGGACCCGCCAGACCGTGTTTGCCGGTAACGCTAGCAAAAGCATTATCCTGCTCGATCCTACCAACCCTCCGGCGGAACCGATCGCCGAACCACCAACTGGCGCAATTGGCGAGGTGCCGAGGGCGGCAATCAGGGGATACGTGGTCGATGATGAAACGGGTCAGCCGTTAGCAGGAGCGACGCTAGCGGTGGTGGGGACGAACGACCCCACTGTCACGGATGCACACGGTTTGTTTGCACTCACCGTACCGGTCGGTGATGGCACGCCCATCCCGGAGGATGCTGCTGGAAGATTCTTCGTCAAGAAGGATATGGTCGTTACCAAGGTGGGCTACGGGACGGTGGAGGAACAGAACATTGTTCTGATTGGCGGAGAAACGTATCGGTTTCAGTTTCGTCTCGTTCCCGACGGCGTAACGCGGGTCATCAACGAGCAGGAGCATCGTGGAAATATGCAAGCGACCACATTCGACGGGCGACCGCCCGTGGCGGACGCCGCGGCAGCGAACCCACCTGCGAGTTTGGACACTCTGGTGCGCCAGACGCCGCTGCCTAAGTCCACGCCTTGCACCATCCGCGTGGGCCGGACGAGTTGCTCTTCTCTCCCGGGTGCGTGCAGCACAGTGGTGACCATGAGCATAGAGACCTACGTCAAGCACGTCCTGCCTGCAGAGTGGTTTGCGAGCTGGAATGCCGCGTCCTTGAAGGCCGGTGCAGTGGCGATCCGCAGCTATGGGGCATATTACGTCAACAATCCGATTAGTCCGAGTAGTTCGCCTGCCTACGACATTTGCGATAGCGCCTCCTGCCAAGTATACGGCGACTCGACGGTGGTTTCGACGGATTCGGCTGTCGATAATACTGCTGGAATGTATCTGGTTGACAGATCGGGGAATATCGCCCGAACAGAGTATTCGGCAGAAAACAATGACCTCGCTAATCGTGACACATGTGGAAACTGCTACACACTAAACAAGCCGGGTGACGGTACCTGCCTTAGCGACTCGGTGTGCTGTGGCTCCACCCAGAACGGTCATGGGCGCGGCATGTGCCAATGGGGAAGTCAGCGCTGGGCATTGAACCAAAGTCAGACATACACATGGATTCTTAGCCACTACTATAATGCTTACAGTTACACCTTGCAGACTCTTGGTTGCGGCACTACCGAGACGATCAGCATCCCGGGCAGTCTCAGCGGCGAACCGAATCCCATTCAAAATGTGTCTTATTCATACACGGTGGGGGCATCCACCTCCAGTTTGGGTCACACGGTCGAATACAGCTTTAACTGGGGGGATGGAATTTCCTCTTCGTGGTCAACCTCAACAAGCGCCTCCCATGCTTGGTCAACCACGGGGCAAAAGATTATCATTGTGACGGCGCGATGCCAGACCCACACCGGCATCTCGAACAACAATTCGCCGGGGAATTATGTTACGGTTCAGCCGAGTACTCTTCCAACACCGATACTCGGTGCAACACGTCAAACTAGTAACATGGTTCTCAGTTGGCCGACGAACGCCACAGGATACACATTGCAATCGACAACAAATCTTAGCACGGCAGCAGTTTGGGGTGTTGTTTCGCCTCCGGCAGTCGTTGTGAATGGGCAAAACGTAGTGACCAATCCCATGTCCGGGCCGCGCAAGTTTTATCGGCTGATGCATCCGTAACGGAACATCGCGCCTCAATTGCAAACAATAGCCGCGCTCTTGCGAGCGCGGGAAACGCCCTGTTTTCGGCCACGAACCGCCTGAAAATGCACGAGGTCATGCGGTGACCACTCGGTCCCATCACCGCGCAACAGAGAAGCACGCCGGCAGTCAGCGCTTCAAACGGTAAAACTCAGTTCCCACCGGCATGGGGATGGTAACTGTGTTTAAGCCGTTGGTTGGCACGACCGGCTCTCCCACCGTTGACCAGCCATTGCTCTGGGTCAAATCCGCGTTGTTCTGCAACACATAGCCTGCCGCGTCGGCCGGCCAGGTGAGAAAAAGATTGGCGCCGAAGGACTGAATGGCCAGCGACGCTGCCACCACGATGGGGGGCATCGAGGCAGAGAAAGTCAAGTCGTCGATCGCCAGTCCCTGGCCTTTACCCGCCGCATCCGTCATCTGCCAGACCAGCCACAGGGCGGCGCCCGGCGGCCAGTTCGTTATCGGCAGGTTGCTAATCCCGAGGCTGACCTGGTTGAAGGCGGCTGTCCCATCCACGGGAATGGGGTTGGTGGCGGCGGGATTCGCCGGGAAATTAACGTCCAGACCCGCCAGTGCCGCGGTGAGGTTGGTGGAGAAACTGCCGGTAGCCGTCGGATCGATGCAATAGCCGAACGCCAGGGTCTTGGCTACCGCGGACTGCCGCCACAGTTCGCCCGTGAAGTGCAGGTTCATCTGGGTCAGCGTGTTGGTGCTCTGGTTGATGAATCTGACGCCGAAGGCCGTGCTGCCGCTTGAACTGGTCGCCAGCAGGCCCAACGCGCGGTTCGTGCTGGCGGCCGCACTGTTGGTCAATCCGAAGCTGATAATGCCCCCCGTGCTCTGATCGCCTGCGCTCGCGCCAAGCTGGGCAGCCCCGCTGCCCAAGCCATACCAGCCCGCCAGCGTGTCGGCGAGGCCCACCCCACCGGGAACGGTCGCGCAAGAAGTCACCGGAAACGCGAAGTCCAACGGATTGGCCAATGCATAAGTAACGTGGTCGAGCATAACCGGATTGTTCGCATTAACTGAGTTCGCGCCTGGATTTGGCAGCGAATCAAATGCCTGCGTGTAAACCATTCCAGGATTGGGATAGGCGACCCAGGAAGGCGCGGGAACCACCACCGTCAGTGTCGCGATGTGGCTGTTCGTCGAGCCGGCACCGTTGAAGACCCGAACCTGGTAGTTCCCCTGGTTGGCGGGGCTAACGCACGTCAGCAATAGACTCGAGTTCGTTTGGTTGGTGAGATCCCCGTTATTGAACTGCCATTGATAGTTAAGCGTCTCGCTGCCGCTGGCGGCGACGGTGAAGGTGGCGCTGCCGCTCACCGGGTTGGTCTGGCTTTGGGGTTCCATCGTGATGGACGGCGGAATAAGAATCGAGTTCACCGTCAGCGTCGCGTCGGCACTGGTGGCCGAGGCGTATTGGTTGGTCACGATCACGCGATAAATCCCCTGGTCCGCCGATGTGACGCTGTGCAAGATCAGGCTGGAGTCGTTTGCGCCGTCAATGTGCGCGCCATTTTTTTGCCATTGATACCCGAGCGCAAACGGACTGGCCGCGGTGACGGCGAAGGTGACTTCCGCGCCATTGGTGACCGCTTGGCTTTGGGGAGATGCCACAATCGCCGGGCGCAGGTCAGGGACGAAATCAAGACCCCGAAACCACCGGTTGCTGCCTGCGGTCGCCAGCAGCGTGATGGTCGCAGCCGAGTTGGTGTCCACGATGCAAACCAGCCGATTCGAGACCGCCTCACCCGTCGTGGCATAGATGATGGGCGCAACACCGCTGAAGTCCACCGCCACACCGAAGGCGCCGGCCCCCGTCGCAAACGTGTAGGCCAGACCCCAGGTGCCAGCGTTATTCACCCACTTCTGGATCCCGCCAGCCGAATTACGCTGGTCGGCCACGTACGCTATCGTCAGGGAAGAATTAATGTCGAAACCGGCTGGCTGGCTGCTGCTGCCAGTGGCGAAGAGGATATTGGTCGGCGTCGGCGTGGTGGGAAGTCCGCCGCCGCGAAAGTTGTATAGCCCGATCGTGCCCTTCTGGGTCGCAAAATAAAGGTTGCCGTTGATGATCTTGATTCCCGTAGTATTGCCGCCGACGTTGGTTTGGACCAGCACAGGGGCTGCCGGGGGATTGAAGTAGTAGGCCCCATTGGGGGTGCCCGCGGTCCAGAAGTTGTTCGTGCCATCGGTGGCAGCTCCGCGAGCATTGTTGGCGCTGTACACCGTAGTGCTGGTCTGGGCCAGTGTGTAATTCCCGAAGGCATCAATCGTGCCGACCCCGCGGGGCACGGCCGCTCCCGTCTGGTTGGCGAGCGAACCGGATATGGCGCCCCGGTTCGTATGATACCCAATGAAGGTCAACACCGTGCGGTCCAATGAACGGCTCATGCCCCCCTCGGAACCGGCCGTCCCGCTCAGCAGCAGCGCACTGGTGCCCGCATCAGGGATCGTCGCGCTCGTCATCAGCGAACCGTTGGTCGTATATTGGTCCAGGAACAGGCTGTTGCCGCTGTTGGTCAGCGTTTGGGTGCCGTCTCCCAGCCGCAGCACCGCCAGGTTGCCCGCAGTGAAGGACTGGGCATGGGTGATTAAGCCGAAACACAACGCCAAACAACCGCCAACGACCCGGTGAATCAGAATCTTCATAATTGGAATCTTTCTACACTCAAAACCGATAGCAGGAAATTGGTTCATGGCGCGCCCGCTCTACATTACGCTGCGCGGGTAAGAGAGAATTGGTTTTTGTTCTCGGTCATTGGAATATTACCCTGCGAGACAGGGCCAAAGCTGTCAATAGGCTATTTTCTGGCGAAAAAGGGTTCTACTGGGTGATCTGGCGCCACGTTTCAAGCATTTCCATGGCCTCCTCCCGGTTGCGGGGCGGCACGGTCGCACGCAAGATGACTCGCGCCCCGGTTGCGCGCACGAGCGTTCCGATTCGGTGGGCGTAGGTCACCGCGTTCTCGCCCTCGACCGCCGGCAGTCGGCTATACAGGACGGTGGCAGAGTCGGCACAGCGCTCGAGCAACCACCGCGGGTCGTACTTTTCGGGATTGCCCAGGTCAATGGCCCGAACGAGCTTGCAGGCGCAAAGCCGTTCGAAAAATGGACGATGCAATCCGCAGAAATGGGCGAATCCGCCATCGAACGGGGCGAGAGACCGTTCGACGCAAGGCATAACAAAGCGATCGATCATTGCCGGCGAGAGCAATGTCGCGGTGTCTTCGGCGATCCGCACGCCACCGTGAGGGAAATAGACCCCTTGGGCGGTGCCGTGTCCGTGGATCATGCTGGTGGCAGGTTCGCCCATCATTTCTTTGACCTGGCGAGTGACCCGGAGGTAGAGGTCCAGGCAGATTTCCAGGAGTTCATGGACCCAACCCTGTTCAGTATCCTCACCCGCCATGGCCACGAAAATCGTATCGCCGTAGAGCAGGTGTGCCACGTCGAAGACGCCCTGCGTGTCCGGGTGGTAGGGAGCGATCATTCTCTCTGCTCGCTCCTTGTGCAGGCGGTAAAATGCCTGGGCGCGAAGCACCAGTTCGGCTGTTTCCACGTCAACGCAGCGGGCGGCACGAATGGCGTCCACCCCCAGCGGCTCTCCGGGCCAGGGCATTTGGTCAGCGTGGATATGATAACCCTGCCCGGCGACTGACGGAACAAAGACCACCCCAAAATTGGGTCGAACTGTTGGGATTCCGTCGGTGGGCCAGTCAACCACAGCCCGTGCCCGGCGCACCTCAGCTTCCCACATGAGTTCGGGGTCGGCAAAGCGCCGGTCATAATCCGTCGTATCGTAAAGCGGGCCGGATTCCGTCGGGACGAGCAGCAGCGATGGGCCTTTGCCTTCCCAAAATCGCCGGTGTCTTTCAATTTTTTCCATCGGACTTCCTTGGTCAACGGTTTAGTCGGCAGCCAGCGCCAACGTCAATCGAGCAATGTCTGCGCGATGACGCTGGTAGGTTTCCACATCGGTCCACGTGTGGCCGAGGAGACGATCGCCCTGCCGGAGGAAGTCGCGGCTTTCGATGAAGGTTTCATCCGAAAGTTCCATAACATCGCGCAGCGCGATGCGCAGCGTTTCCTCTGCCTGCTGAACCAGGCCGCCCTTCGTGGCGGTTTGGCGATGGCGTTTGATTTGGTTTTCGAGCAGAGCGATGGCGGACACATCTTCCAATCCATCGCGCGCGGCTTCCCAGCGCACGCTTGGCACCGGGAGTTTGCCGGGATAAACCAGCGCGTATTCGTCGTTGATGGTTTTTCCTGGGAGCCAATGGTCCACCTCGGTGGTGCTATGCGTCCAGAAGCCGATTCCGCTCAGCCCGAAGAACTTCGCGCGCCACGCATTGGCCCGGTTGTAACGCAGCGGCGAAAGGGATTTGACCTGCGAGACACATTCGTAAGACCAGACGGTCTTCGAGTTCATAATGCGTTTCATGCGCGGGTCGCCGGAAAGCAGGCCGGTGACCAACCGCATGTTCGGCGCCCAGACATCCACCAGAGGCTCGATGCGATCGAGGTCCTTCCAGGACAAACCGGGGACGGGATCGGTATAAGTCCGCAGCTTCGCATCGGCTTCGCGAAAAAGGTCGCCGGCCTCGATCAGGACCGCAATATTCGCTCCGTAATCCAGGCCCGGCTCATCGAGCAGGTAGAACGCGTAATCCTCGTAACCCCAGCCTCGCTCGCGCAGGTGATCGCGGAAGGCATGGAGGTAGGCGATTTCCGTTGGGCGCTTTTCCACGTCGGCTTTCTTAACTCCGAACTCAATCGGCGGGTGGCCCAGATGGAACAGAATCTTGCCGCGGCCCTGCAACCGGTCCAATTCGGCATCGAGCGGGGACCAATCGATCGTGAGATGACCGGCGGCATCTGCGCGGCCCGGCGGGATGGTTGAGCGGGGAAACACGTTCACACCGTGCCGCGCCATGTCATCGAGCACATCTTTGCTTCGGGCGGGAAACCACCGGTTCGGCACATAGTCCCACGTACACAGGATCAGCGGCGGCTCTTTGGGCAGACGCAAGTTCAGAACTTCGATTGCCAGCGGCAGATCCAGCCTGGCTGCCTCGTTATGCAACGGGGCGATCGTGATGCGGCCCCGGTAGTTTCCCGGGGCCGCTCCGCGGGCATCCACGCTGACCCAGAATTTTACCGAGCGGTGCGGAGGAATCGTCATCAAGCCGGCGTCATTGATCTCTGGCAGCGCATCCGGCGCACGCTCGCCGTTCACAGTGCCTGTGGGCACCACTTCCCGCAAAGCAACCGTTCCACCAAAAACCGCGCCATCATTGCTCACCAGGTTGGTCAGCGTCACCCTGACCCGAACGCTGTCATCTCGCGTCGAAGCAACAATGAACGCTCCCTGGCCGGCTTCGTCCAGATAGAGGTTCCGCAGAGCTACTTCCGGTTCGTGGGGCGACTGAGTCTCGTTGGTGCAGGGGGCGAGTCGTGTTTCGGCAAAAGCGCCGTAGGGTTGAGTGGGCCAGGCGCGGAGCAATCCCGGAGGCGCTGGCTCGGGTTCGCTACGCGGGGGCGGAGGAAGCTGCCAGGTCTTTTCGTCCAGCATACGTCCAGCCACATCCTGCGCGGTAGCTCGCAGCGACCAGGCACCCGTCCGAACCAGTTCCGGCAACGGCATTTCAAATGCCGATCTCGCGGTCAGACTGCCCATGATCCGGGTCCAACCGTTGCTATCGGTCATTGACACCTTCACATTGATTAACGCGCCGCGCGGGTTTTGCACCCGAACCGACGCGCCTTCGGGCTCTTCCCCGTCTGAAGCGCGATGCAGGCTTACCTGTTGCGGTTCGCTGGTTTTTCCGTAAGGCGATTTTGGCGCGCCGGACCGCAGGCGATAGGCCAGCAGGGTAGTGGTCGTTACCAGGAGGTCCGTGCGTCCGCTGGACGAATCCAGGATTGGGGTCAGGGCCGAAGGCATGATGCCGGACAAGCGAACATCGTCCGTCAGACCGCCATTCTCGTCGAACGCATAGACGTGTTGGTGGAAGGTCGGAATAAATATCTCCCGGGAGCCGTTGCCGCCTGCGGCCAATACCACCGGTGCCGCCCGGGTTTTGGCGCGGAACAGGCGAGTCCAGACGCAGTGGCCTGCGACATCGATGGCGTGCAGGTTGCCCCACTCGCCGGTACAGAGAATCAGCGGCGTCGAATTGCTGCGCGGCAGAGTGACGATGCTGAAGTTCAGAGGGTCGCCCGTGGGGCACTCCCACAACCGCTCCCCCTCTTCGCTAAGGCTGAACAGCGACCCTGAAGCCGTTCCGCACAACAACATGGTCCGCCCGGGCAATAAGAGAACCTCCGGCCGCGTCCGGATTTCATTTCCCAAATCGCGTCGCCACTCCACTCGGCCGGCGGCGTCGAGTCGCATTAGAGTCGAGCCGGCGGCAACCAGGAGGCCCGATTCCCCCGAGTTTCGGAAGATTTGCTGCGGCGGCGCCTTGATCGGTCCTGCGCCCAAAGCGTTGGTCCAGATGACGTTGCCAATCCCTGTGAGGCAGGTGATGGTCCCCGACCCATCGCCGAAGGCGAACGCCGGCCCCGCGGCGGAGACCAATCGCCCTGGCGTCGCGCGGCCCCAGCCGGTTTCACCCGGCAGTTGGTGCTGCCAAAGCACCTGAAACTTCCGGTCCAGGCCGGCCACCAATCCTTCGACACTCGCCGCCAGCAACAGGGCGTTCCCGGACCCATCAACGAGCGTTGGTGCGGTGGTCCAGCGCCCCTTGGGCAACTGCCCAACGAGGCCATCCTGTCCTGAGCCGATCGCGGCGCCGTCTGGCGTCCACAGCAACAGTTGGCCGCCGCGGTTGAGGATGAGGATTTCCGTTTTTCCGGCAGGCGAGAACGTCGTCACCAGGGGCGAGGCTTCCACCGGCCACTGTCCGGCCATGCGCGTCCACTGAATTTCCATTGCGCGGCCAAAGCCCGGCATGATGGCAGCGGCCATTAAAAGACAAGAGACGGCTTCAAGCAACGGCACCACTCCGGTTCTTCTTACGGACATTTGCCGGTTGGACGTGAGGCAAGCTGAGATTTGCATGTATAACAGCAGTCCACCAAACTGGGATCTGCCCGGAACCCAATGTGCGGGCGGGAGAATCCTTTGGCAATGAAAAGTCACATTGCGAGAGACGCGCGCGGGCGCTTAACGACACCAAAGCCGTGGTCTGCGGTTTTGCATCAAATTGTCTCGGCTTCGTGATCGGGGGCAACGATGATGGGCAAGGATTTGAGGGCGATTGAAGGGTCTGCCGTTATCGCCGGCTGTTACAACTTGGCCGGAGCAGCCCCGCAGGTGACCAGGAGATGTGCCGTGGCGAAAACACTTTTTGAAGCGATTGGATACGCGCTTGGCCAGAAGGCCGCGCAGGCCAGGAACGCCTTCGACCTCGTGGGAGGAACGGAGGAAGACTCTTTGCGGGCCGAAATACGTCTGGGCCGCGACATGGCGGCGGCGTTGCTGGGGCGAGTGCCCCTGGCCGAGGAGAATGATGCCATCAGATTTGCGGCCCAAATTGGGCGCTGGCTGGCGGGGAACGTGAAGGAGAGGAAGCTGCCATTCATTGTCCGGGTCACGGCGGAGCGGGAGCCGAATGCGCTTGCCCTGCCGGGCGGACCTATTTTCGTGAGTTGGCCGTTGTTGGAAATGTGCCAGGGGCAGCGGGACGAGATCGCATTCGTGCTCGGCCATGAGATGGCGCATATCGTGCGGCAGCACCCCCTCAAACGGATCGTCAAAGACGCCGCGCTTTCTCTGCTGCTGCGCCAATCCTCGGGCAGGCGCGCCGCCAGCGCCTGGCTGAGCAAGGCGGGGCACCAACTGCTGGGCTGTGCCTACTCCAGAGACGATGAATTGGAGGCGGATGTCTTCGCCGCGGCTCTGATCGGAACCGCTGGCGGGGACGCATTGGCAGGGGAGCGACTGCTCGAGAAACTTGCTCAAGAGACCTCCGTGCAGAGTGTCGGCATCGCGGGAGATTACTTGACCACCCACCCGCCGCTCATGGAGCGAGTCGCTAATCTGCGTGCCAGGAGGCGGGGTTGAACCGCCCCGTCCTCGGCGCTTCTGCGGCTCAAACCAACGGTGAAAGCCCTGTATCCGCCCGACAGCCTCCATCTGCAAGCCGCACAGGGCTGGCGCGCTGGACATCGCCGCTCCTTGGCTGTGGGCCGCTTACCTCCTAAGAATTACTTTTGTTTACTTTTTCTGAAGCCAATCCTATTCTCCGCCCGTGGCTAAGCAGAATTTCCAGTTGCTGGTTTGCCAGCGATTCAGTTGCCCGACTTCGGAGTATGAAGAAAGGGTGTTCAGGAAGTGTTTGTATTGGCACGCGAGATTGCTGGCCCCGGTGGTGCGGCGGCTGATGCCGGATTTTTTCGGGGAAGATTTCAAGTTCATCCGGCATTTGGGCGCATCAACTGGTTTACGGGAAACCCGTGTCGATCTGCTGAATTTCCGGGACACGAACCTGGGGAAACCGAGTTTTTGGCGCACCGGCTTGAGAATCCGTGTATCAGGCCGAAAAGCGAGAAGATTGGCGCAGCGCCTGTTCGCCGCCCAAAAAGAAGCTAACTTGCCAACCCATTCACCACCCGGCCTTGCGGGCGGAGGGCCAGCGGTGGAGTCGGAGACTCCGTGAACCGGCAGGTCGGAGACCTGCCCCACGCCCTGTCTGGCAATCCAGGCGCGTGGATTGTCATCGAGCCCGGCGCAGAACCTGTTTTCCGCGCGCGATTGGCTCTCAAGGCTTCGGTGGAGAATACGCCATCCCATGCGCCTCAGCCACCGCTTTGTGGGCGACTTTGCCATCCATAACGTTGATGCCGCTCAGGAGGGCGGGCTGCTGCTGGCAGGCTTCGGCGAGCCCGTGATCCGCCAGCAGCTCGAGGTAACGGTAAGTGACGTTCGTCAATGCCTGGGTTGCCGTCCGCGCGAAGGCGCCGGGCATGTTGGCCACGCAGTAGTGGGTGACGCCTTCCTCGACGAAAACGGGATGGTCGTGCGTCGTTGGGCGCGACGTCTCAGCGCAGCCACCCTGGTCAATCGCGATGTCCACGAGCACGCTACCCGGTCGCATCCGCTGAAGCATGTCGCGGCGAATCAGCTTGGGCGCTTTAGCCCCGGGGACCAGCACTGCGCCAATGAGCAAATCCACCGCGGGCAACAGCTCGAGCAAATGGGCTTCGTTCGAGTAAAGCGTATGCGCCGTGTGCAACGTGATGTCCAGGAACCGCATCCGTTCCAAGTCCACCTCCAGGATGGTCACATCCGCCCCCATGCCCTGGGCCATGCGCGCGGCGTTGATGCCGGAAGACCCGCCACCGAGCACGACGACCTTGCCCGGCAGCACGCCCGGCACGCCGCCGAGCAGGACGCCGCTGCCGCCGTTGTGTTTGGCCAGAAAATAGCCTCCCACCAGGATCGACATGCGCCCGGCGATTTCGCTCATCGGCTCCAACAAGGGGAGCCGCCGATTGACTTCGATGGTTTCGTATGCCAGACCCGTTACCCGCGATTGAACCAGCGCTTCTGTCAGAGAGCGGCTTGCGGCAAGGTGGAGGTAGGTGAACAGGATCTGGCCGGGCATCAGCAGACCGTATTCCGATGGCAGCGGCTCCTTGACCTTGACCACCAGTTCGGCCTTTTGGAATGCGGCGGCGTGGTCGCTCACCAGGGTGGCGCCGGCTTGCGCGTAATCCGCATCGGGATAACCAGCCCCGATGCCGGCGTTGCGCTCGACCAACACTTCGTGGCCGCGTTTGATAAGTTGATAAGCTGCCGAGGGCAAAAGTGCCACACGGTATTCGTGGTCTTTTATTTCTTTAGGGACGCCGATGATCATGGGGGTGGGGGTGGGGGTGGGGGAATGGGGTGATGGAGTGGTGGAGTAGTGGGAGGGGTGGTGATTAGCCGTATGCTACGTTGCTTTCTTTGATAATCAAACTGTCGATCCAATCGCCCGTCTCTTGCTTGTGTTCGAGACTCTGGACGTAAAAATCAATCGCATCCTGCCACACCCGTAGCTGCTGATAACCGCGGTTCTTGTTGCTGTAGTTTGTTTCCATCACTCCGTCACTCCATCACTCCACCAGTATTTTCGGCATCTGGGCGCGGGTGGACAGCGCGAGCATGGTCACTGAGGAAGCGGCGTGCCGCTCGGCTTCCTCGATCCGGTGGAA
>JBAXTC010000780.1:0-3634 GCA_037130375.1 Verrucomicrobiota bacterium
AAAGCCCGCGATACGGCAGACAGGAATGTCTGCGCTACGAGGCGGGGGCGGCTTCGCGGTTGGGGCGGCTTCTTGGCTCTTGGGGTTCCTTCTGTTGACGAGTATTTGCAGCGGGCAGACGGTGGCGGACCCTTCGATTAGCCCGACTTCGGGCACGGTGGTGCCGGTGAGCGCAAGCATCTTCTGCGCAACGCCTTCTGCCGTCATCCGTTACACGCTCGACGGCTCGGTGCCCGCAGTGACTTCGCCCGTATTCTACACGAACCTGATGTTCACGAACCTGACCATGCTGCGGGCACGGGCGTTCAAGGACGGGATGACTCCGAGTGGCACGGTGTTCGCCTACTACGTCGAACCCCCAACCCGGACCGACATGGGCTATTACCGGAGCGTGACCAACGATCCGGGGCAATTGCAGCCGCTGGTGTCGGTGACCATTGCGGGCGCAAGCAACGTGACGTGTTTCACCATCGAGGAGCGCCTGCCCGCGCCTGTCACGCCGGTCAACATAGATAGCGGCGGACAGTGGCTGCCGGCTCTGGGAGTGGTACGCTGGGGGCCGTACACCAATGTTCCCACTGTGACCGTCTCTTACCGGATCAGCGGCATGCCAGGGTTCTACTCCGTTGGCGGTGTGGCCTGGGCCGATGGCAGGTGGAAGTTTGAGCCACCGGACTCGACGGCAACGATCCTGGGCGGGCCGGACGTGAGTGTGCCGACCGCACCGGTGCAGGTGGCTGCGCCGGTGATCACGACTCTGGCCAGTCAGGCCGAATTAGCGTCCTTTGGCGGCGGCGTGACAATCAATGCCACTAATGCTGGTTTCAAAGGCACGGGCTTCGCGAGTTTTCCGCTCACGGGCGGATTCCTCCAATTCAATGGGGTCAACGGCGGGTTGGGTGGCGCGGGTACGCTTTCGGTTCGATTCGCGTTGGGGGCTGGCTCCTCGCGCACCGGGCGACTTATTGTCAACGGCGTCACCAACAGCATCACGTTCAGCCCGACGGGGACTTGGACCAACTGGACATCGCAGACCAACCGGATCACGCTGAACACCGGAGTCGCCAATACGATTCGCTTCGAGTCGAGCGGTTCGGGTCTCGCCAACCTGGACGAGATTACCGTGAGTGGCGACAACCCGGCGGCACCCGTGGATGTAGTGATTACTTGCGCGACGACTGGGGCGACGATCTATTACACGCTGGACGGCACACTGCCGACCACGACGTCGCAGCTCTACACAGGGCCGCTTTCTCTGACGGATGCGGCGGTGGTGCGGGCGCGGGCGTTCCAGAGCGGTTTTCAGCCCAGTGCGGCCGTGGTGGCGAATTTCGCCGCCCCGCCGACCATCGGCACAGCGGTGTCGAGTCGTTCGGTGCTGACCAACGTGGCCTGGACGCCGGTGATGAACATCGCCTTCACTCCGGGCACGGGCGCGGTGTGTCAGGCGTTTGAAGAAACCGTTCCCGGCGAACTGATGATCTCCAACGTGAGCGGGGGCGGTGTCTCGAGCAGCGGTGTTGTCCGCTGGGGACCGTTCTTCGGCACGAACGGGCAGACCTTCTCGTATCAGGCCACCGGCCTGGCCGGGAACTATGCGGTAAACGGGCGATGGAGCCGGGATGGCCAGGGAGTGGACATGGGCGGGACCAACCTGGTGGTCGGCAACACGACCAATACACTGGTGATACCGGTGCAACCGTCGAAACTGCCAGCCCCGGCGATGGTGCCGGCGCTCAGTGCCACGCTGCCGGTCTCGGTGGTCATCACGGATGCCATTGCCGGGGTGGAAATCCGTTACACCACAGATGGCACAACGCCGCAGACCAATTCACCGCTATATTCGAGCGGATTGAATTTGACCAGTCTCACTTCGCTGCGGGCGCGCGCGTTTTTATCCGGCTGGCTGTCGAGTGACGCGGCGCTGGGTTATTACGGCGCGCTGACGAACGACGCGGGCACGTCGGTGGATATAGCGCGGACGATTCCCGCGAACACGAACGCCGCGCCACAAATCACTTTGACCACGGCGCCGCATGGTGGCGTTCGCTGTTACACCGTGACGGAGACGGTACCGCTGGGGTTGACACCCTCAAACCTGACGCAGAATGCGGTCTGGAATCCCACCGACCGCACGCTAAAATGGGGGCCATTCACAAATCAGACAGTAGTGATGAATTATCAAGTCGCTGGCATAGCGGGAGCGTTTGCTTGCGAGGGGCAAGGAAGCGTGGACGGTTATCCGTGGGCGGTGACCGGTCAAAGCAACCTGGTGGTGACGAGCACAGCAGACACGACCACGCCGGCGCAGCCGCTGAAGCTGCCCACGCCACGGTTGACGCCCGCGAATACAAGCGCCCTGCCGGTGACGGTGACGGCGACATGTTCCGTCGGCACGGCGCAATTGCGCTATACGCTGGATGGCACAGTGCCCACAATCAACTCGGCGTTGTATGCGAGTCCGCTGCAATTCACTGCCGACACCACGTTGCGCCTGCGGGCGTTTCAGTCGGGCTGGACCGCCAGTGATGCGGTGGTTGGCTATTATCAGCCGGCCGCCAGCGCGACCGGCCTGATCGTGACGCGAGGCATCACGAATAGTCCGGGCTATGCGCCATGGGTGAAGCTCACGGCCACACCGGTTGGCAACGTCAGCTCCTACACGGTGACGGAGTCGGTGCCTTACGGCATCACGCCGTTTAACGTCGCGCCGCTTGGCCTCTGGAGTGTCTCCGACCGAACGTTGAAATGGGGGCCGTTCACTAATGAAATCCGCGCGCTGAGTTACCAGGTCAGCGGTTTGTCCGGCACCAATGTGTTGGACGGCGCGGGAAGCGTAGATGGTTTCGCGGCCGCCATCAGGGGCATCACCAATGTGGTGATTGACTTGAGTCTGATGCCCAACCCGGCGGCTCCGGCCATCACCGTGCAGCCGTTGAGCCAACCGGCGGCGGTGGGAGTGGATCTGGTGCTCTATGCGGACGCTGTGGGCGCGCCGCCGCCATCGTATCAGTGGCGGAAGGATGGAACGAACCTCTTCGGCGCCACCTCGCAGGCGCTGGTGCGGGCGAACTTCCAACCGGCCGATGTGGGTGAATACGACGTAATTGTTGCCAACACTGCCGGGGCGGTTACCAGCCAGGTGGCAGTTGTGACCATGATAATGGCGCCGGCCATCGTGGCTCAACCACAAAGTGTCACGACCAACACCGGCGCCGCCGTAACTTTCAGCGTCATGGCCTCGGGCAGCACGCCGCTCAGTTACTTCTGGCGGCGCAATAGCACGCCTATTGCCGGCGCGGCCGGAACCAGCTACACCATTAACAATGTGCAGTTGGCCGACTCGGGCGCCCAGTTCAGTTGTCTGGTCAGCAACGGCAATGGCACGATAATCAGCTCCAATGCGGTGTTGACCGTGTTTGCTCCGCCGGCCATCACAGCCCAGCCGCAAAGCGTTACGACCAACGCAGGCGCCACGGTCACTTTCAGAGTCACGGCCTCTGGCAGCGGCCCGCTGAGCTACTTCTGGCGGCGCAACGGCACGCCCATCGCCGGAGCGACTGGAACCAGCTACACGATCAACAATGTGCAGTTGGCCGACTCGGGCGCCCAGTTCAGTTGCCTGGTCAGTAAT
>JBAXTC010000781.1:0-3630 GCA_037130375.1 Verrucomicrobiota bacterium
AGGATCATGCTCACCGGATAGCGCAGCCCGCGCACGGTGGGTTTGCCGTGGCAAACTCCCGAACAGGAACATGCGCAATTCATCCGACGACCCTTGGCAGGTGCCTGAAGGGATTGAGTAATCCAGCCCAGCGCTGGCGCGGAGTGCCTTCAGCGGGTTTGGTCAGAGCTTTGCCTCAGCCGGAAGAACTGGTTGGCGCTCCCGATGGGCAGCGTCACCGAGTTGTTGGTCACGCCCGGCACCAGGTTCCACGGGCCGCTGACAAAGTTGACTGCGGATTCGAGCACATATCCGGCTGCGCTGGCTGGCCAGCTCAGTTCTACTGATGCCCCGGCCTGGTGGATGATTATTTGAGGCGGGGCCGGCCAGAAGAAGGCGATCACCGTTGTGTCCATCTGGACGTTGGTAATCGTCAGCGGGTTGGCGGTGGCCAGGTAGTCTCCGCCCCAGCCGGCGAAAGCGTAGCCGGAATGGGGCAGGGCCGTTACGGCAGAGCAGTCGTCGCCCGCCAGGACAAGCTGCCGGATGCAGTTGGTGGTTTCCGTGGCGACGATGTTCGTGCCGTAGAGGCCGCCATTGCCTTCAGTGACAAAGCTGACCAGGTAAGTGTTCTGGTTGGTGGCGAAGTAGGCCATGATTAAGGCGTCGCCGGTAACCCGCACGGTGGTTTCCTTGGCAAACAGGTCGGCGATGGCGGCGTTATCACTCCCGACCCAGCGGACGAAGTAGTTCGTCACCCCTTCAGTTAATGGAACAGTCGGAATGGCCAGGATGTTAACAACCTGGCCGTTGGTATAGAGCAGGGTTACATCATTTGCCGGCGCCGTGCCGCCCGAACCGACGGACGTGAGGAGCAGCTTGACCGTGTTGGTGGCCGGGCTGATGGCCTGGCAAAAGCGATAGATGTCCACCTCGTCCCGCAGCGGCAGTTGCGACGCCCGCGCCTCCCCGATCCAGGAGTTGGTCATGCCCTGGTTGTAGGCGGCCAGGAAGGTGGCCCAGTGGGAGTCGGCGGCGAAACTCACCACGTTCGGGTTGTAGTTTGTGAAGCTATCGGGATCGGGGCTGACCAGGAAATTGATGTCCAGCCCATACACCAAGTCCTGCAGCACCCGGGTGCGGGCGCAGTAAAACACGGCGTCATTGAAGGCAGTCTTGACCGCGTCGGCTTTCCGGCGGACGGCGGGTTGGTCGGAGTAATCCGCCATCATGGTGTCCGCGAAGGCGGCCAGCGCGGTCGTGAGAGCCTCGACCTTGTTGAGCCGGATGGCCCCGAGCGTGCCCGAATCCCCGGGACCGGAATGCGAGTTCACAAAGGCCTGGCAAAACAGAGCGGACAGCCCCTCCACCGACATCTGGTCGAGTTTCGATTCCAGTTGCTGGAAGACGGTGTAGTAGGGCCAGTTTCGCGATTCCTGGTACTGCGAGGCGATCAGGGTCTGCGGGCCGCTGTGGCGGAGCTGGTAGGCGACCTCGATTTGCCCTTCCACACACATGTCCAGGCCCAGGATGGTCATGGGTGTGTCCGCGGCCTCCAGCGCCTCCTGCAATTCGCGGGTGGACATGTCATGACCACCATTGGTCTCGTCCAGCAGGACTCCTTGCGCCCAGCCGCTGCCGTGGTCCGAGAGGATCAGGAAATACTTCTCCGCCGGGTAATTGTCTGCCGCCCAGTTGATAAAATCGGTCAGCGCGTTGGGGTTGGACATGTTCAGCTCGCCGAGGTCTTGCACGGCGTTCTCCGGCGTCGGCTCCAGACCCGGCCGGAATACAAAGCGCTTGGTATCCCACCAGTTGGGGTAAGTCTCCACGTATCTCGGGGACCGGTCGATCTCGCAGACATAATTGATATTGGTCGAGAGCGGCAGGGACGCCAGCCCCAGGAAGCTCTGGATGGTATTGGCCTCCATCATGAAGGCGTCGGCATCGAAGTAGAACAGGATGGTCCACTTCTTGGGAGGGAGCACCTGCCCGATGACGCTGAAAGCGGGGCTGGTGGCGGCCACGGCGGACGCGGCGGCGCTGGTGAGCCGCAAGCTGTAATTGGTGCCGACCTCCATCCCGGCGGGGATGGCGTAATGCACGCGGTTGCTGGTCACCGGAATGCCGCTTACGGAATTCACCACGGCACCGGCTTGCAGCAGCTCCAGGGTGAGATTACCGCCCAGGTTGTGGGCTTCCCAGGAAACGGAGCGGGTCGCGCCGCGCGGCCACTGCTCGCCGCCGGCCGGCGCCCGGATCATCAGCGCCGGTTCGGCATTGCTGCGGATGCTGAATTCCGGCCCGTGCCACCAGGGTTGCCCCTCGCCGCCGGGCCCGATATAAACGGTGCAGGGGTTGCTGGGGGCCATCTCCCAGGGGATGTCCCATTCGTATTGGCCCGCCTCGACCGGCACCTGGGCCGCTATTGAGTATCGCGGCGTGTACCCGGCAAGGCTGATCTCGATCTGGACGGTCTGCCCGGTCATGCCCTCAGAGGTCCAGCTTATGGCGCAGCGCTTGCCGACCGGCACCTGCGCCCCCGCAACCGGGTTGGTGATGGTGATTTGCTGGGCATGGAGGGATATAGACAGAGCAACCAGCACGAGAAACGAGAGGCATCGAGTCATAAGTGTAAAACTGCTGGGAATTTGCTTTCTGCGCGCCCGCGCGTACTCAGCGCTGCGCGGGTGATATAACGGTTATCCGATCGCGGATTTTGGCCTCCAGCATCTCCATTTCCCGCGGCAGATTCACCGAAATCTCGGTCTGCTTGCGGTTCACCGAGCTGAGTTCTACGGTGATCTTAAAGCCGTCCTGCGAGCAATCCCCGCGCCCATAACCCATCATCGATTTCATCAAACTCCAATATGTGAGATCCGAATCCGTCAGGCGAACAAATTCTATTGGTAATTAAATCCCAATTGACATCCTCGGCCCGGTCTGCCACCGTGGCACCCTAGTGATTGAGAGCGAAAACCAATTCTCCCTCATCCGCGCGACGTCAATACCCGGCGCGGGGTAACAGCAATAATATGAAACGTTTCCTTAGCCTTATCAGTGCTGGCGGGCTGGCCCTGCTGGCGGTTGACTCCTCCCAAGCTGGCGTCTTCGCCATGAACCCCACGGGGCCTTGGTCGGACGTTAGTATCACTCGGACGCTGGGCACCCCTTTCGGAGTTGGCACCGAGGGGGTTACGGTCACGGCCTTGGGCTTTTTCGACAAGGATGGGGATGGTCTCTCCACGGCTCACCAGGTGGGACTCTTTGCGATCGACCAAACCTTGCTGGGCATGGTCACCATTCCCAGCGGCACGGGCGCAACCTACCATGATGGCACACGTTGGGTCACGCTCACCTCGCCCATTATTCTAGCGCCAAATACTGAGTATATGCTGGCGGCAACCGTGCTCGAGGGCGCAGATCAGCTCAACGCGGCCACTCCGGTTGACGTTAGCATAAACCCCCTGTTCCACTTGACCCAATCCGGTTTTGCCGAGGGGTTTGGCAATACTGAACTGGTTTACCCGGGGGAACCGACCAGCCATGCATTTTACGGATTCGGCGCGAACTTTGAAACGGTCCCGGAGCCTGGCGTGGGAGCGCTGCTGGCGCTGGGAACGGCGGCCCTTCACCTGCGGCAACGCCAGA
>JBAXTC010000782.1:0-3620 GCA_037130375.1 Verrucomicrobiota bacterium
TCAAGAACCTGCAAAATCGTAGCCGCCGACGGCAGTCGGCGCACTTTTCCTCAATCACTGAGATCAGCGCCGACTGCCGTCGGCGCCTACGATTTCTTGAATCCGCCCTGGTCTTTGCGAGCGCGTTGAGGATTCTCCTTGGCAATGTCTCGCTTTGACCGCCAAGATTCACGCAATGGCTTGGTTTCATGCGATGGATATAAACCTGTTCCACTTCATTAACCTGAACTTGCGTCATCCGGCGCTGGAGTGGGTAATGCGGTTCTTGAGCGGGAACGCGCTGTTTGCCCCCGTCCTGGCGGTATTGGTTGGGGGGCTGCTCTACAAAGGAGGCGCAAGGGCGCGGGTGTTGGTTCTCATGTTGGCGATCATCCTGCCTTTGGGGGATGGTTTTGTGGTCAACCCGCTCAAACACACCATCGGGCGTGAGCGGCCGGTGGATGGAATGGCCGATGTGCGATTGGTGGCGGGCAAGACTGAAGGACGGAGCATGCCTTCGGCGCATGCGGCGAGTTGGTTTGCGGCGACGATGGTGGCGTTTTTCTATTATCGCCGGAGCTGGCGGTTCATGCTGCCGTTGGCGATGGCGGTGGCCTTCTCGCGCGTCTATGTTGGCGCGCATTACCCGGCCGACGTGTTGGTTGGGGCGGTGATTGGGGCCGGCTACGCGGTGGCGGGACTGGTCGGGCTAAACGCTTTGTGGGAGTGGGTGGGACGAAGCTGGTTTCCGCTGTGGTGGCGTCGGATTCCGTCGCTGCTTCACCCGGAGCGCGGGGAGGCGGCCGGTGCCGGCGCGGATGCTTCGGTTTCGGAGGCCCTCAGCCAGCATTGGATGCGAGTTGGTTATGTGGTGATCGCGGCTGCAATGCTGGGTCGGCTGGCGTTCCTTGCCGGCGGCTCGATCGAATTGAGCAAGGACGAAGCCTACCAGTGGCTCTGGTCCAAACACCTGGCGCTTTCGTATTACAGCAAGCCCCCGATGATTGCGTACGCGCAATGGCTCAGCACATCGCTCTGGGGCGACACGGCATTTGGCGTGCGGTTCTTTTCTCCAGTCATCGGGGCGGCACTGGCGCTGCTGCTGCTGCGCTGGATGGCGCGGCTGGCCGACGGCCGCACGGCGTTCTGTTTGGTGCTGACGTTGCTGGCGACGCCGCTGCTCGGGGTTGGCACAACATTGCTGACGATTGATCCTCTGCTGGTGTTTTTCTGGACGGCAGTCATGGTGTGCGGCTGGCGGGCGGTGCAGTCAGACGCGACCGTTTGGCACTGGCTGGGGGTGGGGCTGGCGATGGGATTGGGTTTCTTGAGCAAATACACGGCTCTCTACCAGGTCATCTGCTTTGCGATTTTCTTCGCCTTATGGCCTGCCGCGCGGGGTCAGCTTCGGCGTCCGGGCCCGTGGCTGGCGCTCGTGCTGGTGCTGCTGTGCATGGTGCCGGTACTGGTTTGGAATGGGCAAAACCACTGGGTCACGCTGTCTCACGTTTCAGAGAATGCGAGCCTCCGTCAGCATTGGAAACCAACACTGAGCTACATGCTCGAGTTCATCGGTGTGGAAATGGGGTTGCTCAATCCTGTGTTCCTGGTGGCAGCACTGTGGGCGATGGCGAAGTTTTGGCAACTGAAACCGGAACGGACGGATTCGCCCGCCCGCCAATCCCGGGCCTCGAGGCGTGGGCTAATGATTTACCTGTTCTGCATGGGCGGCCCGGTTTTCCTCGGGCACTGGCTCTACACATTGCACTCGCAGGTTCAGGCCAACTGGATTGCGCCGGCGATTGTGCCCATGTTCTGCCTGATGGTTCTCTATTGGGAGCGGCGTTGGCGCGACGGCACACGGGGGATCGTTGCCTGGTCTCAGGTGGGGTTGGTGTTCGGCTTTTTGGTGGTGATTCTTTTGCACCAACCGGGTCTCGTGGAAAAGATGGTTGGGAAACCATTGCCGCCGGATAAAGACCCATTGCGGCGCGTGCGCGCCTGGAAAGCAACCGCCGGCGTGGTGAGCGCCGCGCGGGATCGGCTGCTGGCCGAAGGCAAGCCCGTGTTCATCATCGTGCATCATTACGGCATCACGGGCCTGCTGTCGTTTTACCTGCCCGAGGCGCGGCCTCGAGCGGGTAGCGAACCCCTGGTCTATTCGGTTCTCGGCACGGTGCCCGAAAACCAGTTCTTTTTCTGGCCGGAATACCGCTACAAGAAGTTCCGCAAAGGCCAGAACGCCATTTTCGTCATCGAAGCCGAGTTGCCGTTATCCTCGATGAAGCAGTGGTTTGAATCCGTGCTTACCGGGAAACTCGAACCGCCGCTCCCGAGGCCCACTCCGGAGGTTTATATCGGCCCTATGCCCTGGGAGTTCACCTCGGTCAAGGATTTGGGCGTTTTTCCCGTTTTCGATCGTGATGGCATTTACCGCTGGGTGCAACTGGTCGAGTGCCGCAACCTCCGCTGATCTCCGGGGCCATCAACTTCGCGGCTGCGTTGGTTGGTCGTTGGAATTGCCTCAGCAGTGAGGTTGAGGGGTCTCACAAGCCAACGGCTTCCAACGCCTGGCAATAGATCCAGTGGCCGTAATCGTTGGGGTGATTGATATTGTTTGCCAGAAGGTCTTCCGGCTTCTTCTTTGACGCCACCGTCATCCAGAGGCGGTACACGTCCGCAAAGGCGCAGTCCTTTTCGCGGGCAACCGCTTCGGTCGCGGTCGCGTATGCCTCCATGTTGTGCGAACCGAAATGCCATTTCGGGTTTGGGGGAAAGGCGGAGAACAAGACCACCTCGGCGCCGGTGTCGGCCCGGATTCGGTCGATCATTGTGCGCAGATTCGCGGCAAAGTCGATCAACGGGACGCCATAGCCTTCCCGGTTGTGGTCATTCATGCCGAAGCCGATCAGGACCAGGTCAGGATTTGCCTGGAGAACTTTCGCCTGGAGCCGCTGCAGTCCTTGCACCGTCGCGTCTCCGCCGGTTGCGCCGTTGATGGTCTCGATGCTCGCGCGCGGGTACTTGCGTTGCAGCGACTCGGCCCAACGTTTCCAAAAGATCAGTTTCGGCTCGGAAGCATCCCCGCCCGCGGTGATGCTGTCCCCAAACGCCACGATGCGGACCTTCTCCCCTGCCAGGAGCTTCTTTCTCGTGTTCGGCAGCCGCCCCGCACCCAGCGTCGCGTTGGTCGCAGGTCGCTCCCATTTCTCGCGGTGGAAGTAATCCACATAGACGAAGAACGGCCCGTTGCCGAAGCCGGGGAACTGGTCGTGCCGAAAATCCTCTTTGCCATAGAGCATGTTGGTGCCGAAATCCGGAATCCGCGATTGGCCGGTTCGCCGAATCTGACCCGAGGCCTCCAGGGAATAATCACGCCCTGCCTCATAATGGATCGTTTGAGGCAATCCGTCCCGATACGTGCTGCGGACGGTCACCGGCTTGGCGAGCGCCGGAGCAAACGCCAGGTTCGCCGGTGTCTCTCCTGCCAGCACGACCGATTCGCCGGTCTGAGATTCGAGAGCAGTCCGCGCACGGTCGCAGATGCAGCCGTTTAGCAGAAGTGTTGTGACCAAACCGAAAAGACCAGTGACCCAATTGGAGTTGCCGTTGCACATGCGTCAGACATGCCCGGATTGGGC
>JBAXTC010000783.1:0-3612 GCA_037130375.1 Verrucomicrobiota bacterium
TGGCCCGAATGACCTCAAGATCGCGGCTATCGCCCGAGCGCATGGCCTCACCATTAGCTGTTACGTGAGTGTGAACGGCGGACAGGAATTGCCGCGCTCCTGTTCTTGCACGTCACCGGGCGCTTGTCTAGCTTTTCACCATGAGCACGAACGAAATGGTTGCCGAAAAGGTGAAGGGGCTGCCTGAGACGTGGAATTCAGGCCGGCGGTAGGGGCGGAAATCCAGAAGGCCCGTCCGGCGGTGGTGATGAACGTGCCAGAAGTGGGCCGTTTGCCGCTGTGCATCGTGGTGCCGGTGACGGAATGGAAACCCGCGTTTGCCCAGTGCTCGTGGTTTGTGCTGCTGCTGCCCACGCCGGAGAACGGCCTGGTGAAGGAGTCCGGAGCAGACGCGTTTCAGGTGAAATCCGTTTCCGAACACCGGTTGGTCCGCAAGTTCGGCCAAATCACGGTGGAACAGGTCGTGGAGATTGCGGCGGCCATCGCGTTATGCGTCGGCTATTGAGGGGCCGCCTGCTTTGGGCGCTGCCACAGTGAACAAACTTGGGTTTGTTTTCCACCAGCAACGCGCAGTTGTTGAGAGTTTCTCGCTGAGGCGGGAGTGCTGGGTTGCTTCAGGCGGCTGGCGGTTTTCGGAGGCTGACGGGGCGGCGGATGGAAGCGGCGGCGGCGGGGCGGGAGTTACTACTTCACCGGCGCGGCCTGCAACGTGAAGCGGTGGCTGCGTCGCCTGGCCTGGGAAATGGGGCAAGCGAGGGTGGCCGGGCCGAGTCTGGCGGCCACGGCGCAGTAACAACGGACCGTAATGACTTGGCCTTTGTCCGTAACTTTCATGCGCAAACTTCAGGCGCCGCCGGGAAAAACCTCAAGGGCCACGGGAGTTGCCCATGCCTTTAGCGGGGCTGTCACATCCGTGGGCAATTCCTTCAGCGTCCTTTTTGGAGCACACCACTGATGAAGCCCAGCAAACACAATCAAACGAAGCATCGCCTTGATTCCGTGACGACGGCGGAGGTTGGAATTGCTGCCGAACCTGCCGATTCAGAAGTGCCTCTACGGCCTGGTCAAGGAGTCCGGAGCAGACGCGTTTCAGGTGAAATCCGTTTCCGAACACCGGTTGGTCCGCAAGTTCGGCCAAATCACGGTGGAACAGGTCGTGGAGATTGCGGCGGCCATCGCGTTATGCGTCGGCTATTGAGGGGCCGCCTGCTTTGGGCGCTGCCACAGTGAACAAACTTGGGTTTGTTTTCCACCAGCAACGCGCAGTTGTTGAGAGTTTCTCGCTGGGGCGGGCGTGCTGGGTTGCTTCAGGCGGCTGGCGGTTTCCGGAGGCTGACGGGGCGGCGGATGAGGATGTCCCGCCTCGCGTCAGGCGTATGTTCGCAGCCTGCGAGAATATTTTTGATTTTCTATTGCAATGCCAATAGATTGCAGTATGATATCATAAAGATAACAATAGAAAGGCAAGCTATGAACGCAGAAACTAATTCAATCAATCGTGAACAGCAGGTTAAAGTGTTTAGTGGGTGGGTCATGCTACCCGTTGTCGTGCTGCTGATTCTTGGCAGCGCGGCGGTGTTTATTCACTCGATTGCGTCCGGGGCGAGCGCGGTTGGCCATCCCTACTGGGGGTTATTTGTGCTTGGGCTGTTGTTCGAAATTGGCGGGATTGTGCTGGTGGTTGGGTTCTTCACGCTGCAGCCGAACGAAGCCCGGGTATTGATTCTGTTTGGCGCCTATAAGGGGACGGTGCGAGAAAGCGGATTTCACTGGGGCAATCCGTTTTACTCCAATGGCACCAGCGGCACATCGTTTGTCGCCCAGATGGCGGAAATGCAAAGCAAGCTTGCGGCGGCAAAAGCGGGCCGTGCGGCACCGGGACGCGTGGGAGCCGGCAAGCAGCCGTCCCGGCACAAGATGTCGTTGCGGGCGCGGACGCTCAACGGCGAGCGGCTCAAAGTGAACGACAAACGGGGCAACCCGATCGAGATCGCAGCGATTGTGATCTGGCGGGTGCAGGACACGGCGCAAGCGGCTTTCGATGTGGACGATTACGAGAAATATGTCGAGACGCAGAGTGAATCAGCCTTGCGACATCTGGCAAGCTGCTACGCGTATGATCATGGGGAAGAGAATGAGATTACGCTCAGGAGCGGGGTCGAGGAAGTGTCGCAGGCATTACGGAAGGAGCTGCAGGAAAGGCTGGCGAAAGCCGGGGTAACGGTGGAGGAAGCCCGTCTGACGCACCTGGCGTATGCGCCTGAAATCGCCCAGGCGATGCTCCGTCGGCAGCAGGCGGAAGCGGTGATCGCGGCGCGGCAGAAGATCGTGCATGGGGCGGTGAGCATGGTGGATATGGCGCTGAAGGAACTGGCCGAAAAGCACGTGGTGCAACTGGACGACGAACGCAAGGCTGCGATGGTGAGCAACCTGATGGTGGTGCTGTGCAGCGAGTCGGAAGTGCATCCGGTGGTGAACACCGGGACGCTCTACACCTGATCCGGCTTGATGGCACAGCGGAAGGCGTTTTTGCTGCGGATCGATCCTGCGCTCTGGACTGAACTGGAGGTCTGGGCGCAGGACGAGCTGCGGAGCGTGAACGGACAGGTGGAGTATGTCTTGAAGCAGGCAGTTCAGAAGCGCAGAGGCACGGGGAAGGTCGAGCGGGGCATCCGAAGCTCGAAAATCGAGAGAGTGGAGGCGACACCGATGGAACCAGAACGCAATGAGCAGGCAGGGGCGGTTTCTGCTGGGCTTCCCAGCAATCAGGAAGCAGCCAGCCCAGTGCCTCCTGGGCCGACAAAGCCGGAGCCGGGTTCACCTGCGCAGCACTGAGCAGATGCGGGCGCGCCAAAAAAGCAAACTCTTATCACTCTCTGGTCTGTCAGATGTTCTTCAGGCGCACGGTTAAACCTGCCTTCACTGAGTGGTGGATGTCCTTTGGAAAACCTCGTGGAAGCTGCTTTTCAACGGTATTAATCGCCGTCTCGGCGGCCTGTGAAACTTCTGTCAGCACCTCGCTTGCAAGCGACCCAGGCAAACCAGCTCGCTCTGCGGACTGAACGCTGGCGCGGCATCAGAAATCACTTTCTGCGCCCAGTCCACCCTTGGAACGGGGGGGCAATGCGAAGCTCCAGGTCCAAGGCGGCGAGCACCGCCAGTATTGTTTCGATTTTGGCAGCCGAATTCCCATTCTCAATTAGGGATATGGTTTCCTGACGAAGCCCCGCTTTGGCCCCAAGCGCTCCCTGGCTCAGTGCTCGGCGCTTCCGGGCACGACGAATCACATTGCCAAGCTGTCCCGGATCACGGGCTAGATCACTCATGGAATCATTATGTGTCAGAACCGATAATCCGTCAATATCGGATTCAACGCATAATGCGAACGTATGTGTTAAACCGCATAATTCCTTACTCCCAAAAGCTCAGGCTGACACCTTTTTGAGCGGATAGACCATCCGATTGGCGAAAGGGCCGCTGGGTGGATGAGTGCGATACGGAAAAAGCACCGCAGGAGCGCTGCTTGCTACTTATACGCATCTTGCACCCGGCGGCGCGGCAAGCGCGACGAGGCAAAAAGCTCCTTTTGGAGCGGCATGTTTATAGCCACAG
>JBAXTC010000784.1:0-3612 GCA_037130375.1 Verrucomicrobiota bacterium
GCGTGATGCGTGATGCGTGATGTGTGATGCGTGATGCGTGATGCGTGATGCGTGATGCGTGGGGCGTGATGCGTGAGATGGAGGGCGCAGCTTGGTGCGCCACGTTTCACGCATCACGCATCACGCATCACGTCTCACGTTTCCCGTTTCACGCCTTCCCTTCCTCCGGCACTTCTTCCCCTTCTGACTCCGGGACCGGCTCTTCCTGGGGATTCTTCTCTTTGGCCGATTCGGCGGCTTCGCTGAGTTTCATTGCACCGGCAAAGAGGCCGGTGAAGAGGCCGCCGCTCATCAGCGTGTTGAAAAAGAATTGCAGGGTGGTTGGATAACCGCCAGTCCCTTTGGTCAGCGCAATCAGCCAGCCGGCCAGGTCTTTGGTATATTCGGGATTGCCGAAGGGGTTGAACAGCCACGCGGCGGTATTGGTGATCAGATAAAACAGAATCGCCCCCACGATCCCGCCCGCCAGCAGGCGCAGAAAACGGGAGCGGTGATTGAAGCGCGTGCCGGACAAGATGAGGAGCCCGTAGGCTAGATAATTGACCAACTGCATTGCGCTGAAGGAGTGGTAATAAAAGAAGTCCAAGGCGATATCCGTCACCGCCAGCGTCCCGAGCGGCAGCCACCATTTCATCTGGCGCGGGAAAAAGGCCCCGGCGCAAAAGGCCAGCCCGTAAAAAGCGCTGAAGTTGGGCGGGAACAATCCCGGCCAACGCGACAACGCTGCCACCACCATGAAGAGGTAAGGCAACCACTTGCTCCACTTTCCATTCACATCGTCCATCATACCCCGCCAGGCACTAATGACAAGCGGCAAGCAAACCGTAATCTTGAGGAAATCAAGCGCCAGCCTGAGCCGGTGTTGCTCGAAGTTTGGCTTTACCTGAAGTTCCTCACCCGCCCTCTGTCTGAGCCGGTGAGCGAGATGGTGAAGGCCCAGGTCAAGAACGGACGCTATAAGGACTTCTCGGTCGCACTTCAGGATGCCGCCTGGAACTACTTTTACGGCCCGCCCCGCCCTTTTGCGGAGTACGGGGTGACTCCCGAGGAGGTTGAGCGCGCGGCGCAGCGGGACCTGGCCTCGATTCGCAGGGATCGGAAGGCTGGAAAGCTCAAACTCTGGAAGCCGGGGCTATGATCTACTACCAAGCGGGCTTCGAACGGCGTTACCAGAAGCTCGCGCCGCAGCAACGCTCGCGGGTCGATGCGGCTGCGAATTTGGTGGGTTTCTTGAATCCACTCTGCGGCGCTTCGCGGTGCCGCACAAAACCATCGACTTAATCTGTCCGGCAAGGTATAGGGGAGCGATGAACGACCGCCTGCGAATGAACCGCCGGACTTTCTTGAAAACCACCGCCGCCGCCACGGCTGCCCTGACGGTCCAAAGCGTTGGGGCTCAAGACAACGCCAAGCCCGTTCGGCTGGGGATGATCGGAATGGGCGGGCGCGGCAGCGGCCTGCTGGCAACACTGGGGCTGTTCCCGGAGGCGGATGTCCGGGCCGTCTGCGACCTGCTGCCCGACCGCGCGCAGAATGCCGCCAAAAGAATCGAGCAGCGCACTGGCCGGCGACCCGAGGTTTACGCCGGCAGCGAGCTGGTCTGGGAGAAGTTGGTGGGCCGGGCGGATCTCGACGCGGTCATCATCGCGACGCCGTGGGATTGGCACACCCGGATGGCGGTCGCCGCCATGCGCGCCGGCAAGTATCCCGGGGTCGAAGTGCCCGCAGCAATCACCACGTCCGAATGCTGGGATTTAGTGCGCACCTCGGAAAAGACGGGCATCCCGTGCATGATGCTGGAAAACGTCTGTTACTTTCAGCGGGTGCTTGCTTTGCTGCGCATGGTGCGGGAAGGGGTGTTTGGCGACCTGCTGCACTGTGAAGCCGGCTACCAGCACGACTGCCGGTTTTTAATGTTCGATGCCCAAGGCAAACTGACCTGGCGTGGCCGGCATTCGGCGATGGTGAATGGCAACCTTTATCCCACGCACGCCCTGGGTCCGGCCGCGCAATGGATGAATATTAACCGCGGCGACCGTTTCGTTTCGCTGGCGAGCCTGAGCACGCCCGCCCGGGGGCTGAAGCGCTATGCGGCCGAGAAGTTCGGACCGGATCACGAACTGGCCCGCCGCGATTATGCCCAGGGGGACATCAATACCTCGCTGCTCAAAACCGCCAACGGCCTGACCGTGACGCTTTATTACAACATCCTGTCGCCTCGCCCCTATGACTTGATTCAACGATTGCAGGGGACAAAAGGTATTTACCTGGGAACCAACAATAGTATCAGCCTCGAGCAAGCGGGGAAAAACTCCGATCAGTGGGAACCCTTCGAATCTTACCAGGAGAAATATGCGCACCCTCTCTGGCAGGCCCTGGCCAGGGAGGCCCAAAAGAGCGGCGGACACGAAGGCGCCGAATACCTGATGTTCCACGACTTCCTGAAAGCAGTCCGAAACAAAGTCCCGGCATCGCAAAACGCCTGCGACGCCGCCACATGGTCGGCGGTCGTTCCTCTGTCCATAAAGTCGGTGGCGAACGGCGGACGGCCTGTCGAGTTTCCCGATTTCACCGGCGGCAAATGGAAGACGAACCCGCCGGTGCCTGTTTACGGAGCGTAGCCGAGGCGGGATGGCAGGAACTGAGCCTCGATTCACGCGCCCGGCGCTCAACGATTCTTCACGAACATCTTCCCCGGCAATTGCCGGATCAGCCGTTTCATCTCCAGGCTCAGCAGCGCGACGGAAGCTGCGGAACTCGGCAGGCTGCTGCGGCGGATGACGTCGTCGATGCTGATCTCCTCGTTGCCCAGCGTGCCAAAGACCTTCTGCTCGTTGGGGGAGAGTTCGAGCGCCGGCAGTGTTCCGGTTTCTGTGGGGGACGGCGGGCGGTTGCTGGGCGGAAACAGATACTCGAACTCGCTCAGGATGTCTTCCGCTCCTTCGCAAAGCTTGGCGCCTTTCTTGATGAGGTCGTGGCAGCCTTTACTGCGCGGGGAATCAATCCGGCCCGGCACGGCGAAAACCTGGCGGCCGTATTCGTTGGCGAAGTTGGCTGTGATGAGCGCGCCGCTGGTGAGGTTGGCTTCGACCACCACGGTGCCGAGCGTCATGCCGGCGACCAGCCGGTTGCGGATCGGGAAGGATTGCTTGTCGCCGTGGCGGTTGAAGGGGAACTGGGTGAGAATGGCTCCGCTGGCGGCAATTTGCTCGAACAACCTGGCGTTCTCGGGAGGCGTGACGAGGTTGATGCCCGTTCCCAGAATCGCGATAGTGCGCCCTTTTCCACTGAGCGCGCCCTGATGGGCCGCGGTGTCAATCCCACGCGCGCCACCGCTTACCACGGTGACCCCAACGTAGGCGAGTTGGTACGCCAACTTGCGGGCGATCTCGATGCCGTAATGCGTCGTCATCCGCGAGCCGACCATCGCGACGGAGTTCTTGTCCCTGGCCAGCAACTCGCCTTTCACGTAGAGGACAACCGGCGGGTCGTAAATTTGCCGCAGCAACTCCGGATACTCCGGGTCCGCCTGGCTGACAATGCGACAACCGAAATCCGTGATGCACTTGAGTTCGGCACCGAGATCGATGGTTTTCTCCCAGTTGGCGATGG
>JBAXTC010000785.1:0-3611 GCA_037130375.1 Verrucomicrobiota bacterium
GGCTGTATCTTGCTCATAGCTATAAGCAGGATACCAAAGCGGAAGGACCAAGCAAACGAAAAGGAAAATGCCTCTATTTCCGAAAATGCTCTAACTCTTCAAGCCAGCTAACTTGGGACTAAAACTCCACCCACCATGCGGAACCGCTGGGTTGTCCCCCGTCAGCATCGTGATGTTGTGGTTGCCCATCACCTCTTGCAGCCATCCGATGGCCGCCTTGGTTTCGGGGCGAATTTCATCCGCTATCGCAATCAGACCTGCCGCCTGCGTTCCTCGCGCCACCAGTATCGCCGTCCTTCCTTGCTGGGTTTGGTCCGAGATCATGCCTCCCGCCTGGGCGGAGAGGACTACCCCTTTGGCGCGCAGAAACTCCTCGTTCCCGACCGCGATGTCCTGCCCCTTCCACCGCGCCACCACCCCCCGCCCAATCTCGACCTTGAACTCGTCCGGGTCTGGCACTTCCAGCTTTCCCTCTCTGGCGCAGCTCAGCACCGCCTTGGCCAGCGGATGCTCGGAATACTTTTCGGCCACCGCTGCCATCTCGAGAATCTCTTTCTTGGGCACACTGTCGAACGCCGCTACATCCAGCACCTTGGGCCGTCCCAGCGTGAAGGTTCCGGTCTTGTCCACCACCAGCGCGTCAATCTTCCCGGCCAGTTCAAAAAAGATGCCCCCTTTCACCAGCACCGCGCGCCGCGCCATATTCGAGATGCCCGCCGTCACCGCCGTCGGCGTCGCAATCGCAAATGCGCACGGACAAGCCACCAACAGCAGCGAGATGGCCGTCTTGATGTTGCCCGTCGCAAAAAAGACAATAATCGCCAATACCAGCACGACCGGCAAAAACCAGACCGTGAACCGGTCAGCCATGTTCTGAATCGGGGCCTTGGTCTTTTGCGCTGATTCCACCAGATGCACGATTCGGGCCAGCGTCGTATCCGCGCCCACCTTGGTTGCCCGCGCTTCCACGCGGCCCGTCAGGTTCAACGTGCCGCTGAACAACTCGCTCCCCTTGAACTTTTCCACCGGCATGGATTCGCCAGTGATCGGCGCTTGGTCCACGCTGCTCGCGCCGGCCACCACCACCCCATCCACCGGTACCCGCTCCCCCGGCTTCACGATGACCACCGTCCCCACCTGCACCCGCCCAATCGGAATGGATATCTCCCCCTTCCCGCTTCGCACTGTCGCTGTCTGGGGTGCCAGGTCCAGCAGGTTGCGGATGCTCTGCCGGTTCTTGTCCAGGGTGTAAGACTCCAGACCCCCCACCACCGCCATGATAAAGATAATTATCGCCGCCGGCCGAAATTCCCCCACGGCCACGGTCGCAGTCAACGCCACGACGACAAAGACATTGACGGTGATCTTCCGTCGATAAATGTCCTGGAAACCGCCGAGGAACCGTTGCCACCCGCCGAACAGCGTCGCCAGGAGCGCCAGCCCCGCGTTCACGAACACCGGGCCAACCTTCCAATGTGCCAGGCCCCAACTGCCCGCGATCAGCGCCCCCACAATGCCAGGGACCAGCGCCAACACGATGAACTCCCGATACCTGGCGCCGCCGCTCGCAGTATCGTTGCTCATCCCTGCTTCTGCGCCACCTTGCTCGCTTCTTTGCTCTTTTCTGTTTCTTTGGTCCGCGCCTTGTCGCTCTCCTCGCCCGGGCCGCCGCAGCTCTCTCCCGGACCGCAGCAACAGCCGCCCGTCTTGCTGAAGGACTCGCGCAACATTCCAAAAAACCCCTTCTTCGCCTCTTTTTCGCTCTTCATATCATTGCCTTTTCATTGAAAACTCCACCTTCCAACTCTTAAAACTGTGCCAGCAAATAAAACCCCGCACCCACGAGCAGAACGCCCGCCACGACCCGGATGGCCGCCTCCACCTTCTGCGCCTTTATAGACGCCTTCCCAAACGATACCCCGAACAGAATGGCGCTCAGCGGCAGGCTGAAGCCAATCCCAAACGCGGCCATCAGAACCATGCCCCACAGCGCATGGCCTTGCAGCACCGCCGCGCCCAGCACGATGAAGATTCCCGGGTTGCACGGCAGCGAACATGCCGCCACGCCGCCCCCCATCAGCAACCCCACCACCGCCACGCCAACCACCCCCTGACTGGACGGCCTCGATGCGGACTTTCGCGCAAGTTGCGGCAGCTTCAACGGCAACAGCTTTAGGGCGGCCAGCCCCAGGACTATCGCTATCAGGCCCGCAAAAACCTTCCAATATCGGCCCAACAACGCCTGCGCCGCCTGCCCCACGAACCCGGCGACAAAACCCAACACGATCAGCGCCAGCGTGGTGCCGGCCATGAACGATATCGCCGATGCGAACGCCGTCCGCCGGTTCACCTCTTCACGTGTGCCCGAGTAGGCCACCAGCATCCCCATCGCGGGCAGCGTACAGCAGGCGCTGGCCACCGCGCTCACCAACCCAAGCAACAACGCCAGCGG
Organism: Verrucomicrobiota bacterium; assembly: GCA_037130375.1. Taxonomy (GTDB): domain Bacteria; phylum Verrucomicrobiota; class Verrucomicrobiia; order Limisphaerales; family UBA8199; genus JAPLUA01. Next base: position 2,453 of record JBAXTC010000785.1, read on the forward strand.
CACCGCCAACGGTCCCATGCTGGCGGATTGGAGTGTCTCTGTAACCCACTGCATCATGCGGCATACCCCCTATTTCGGACGTTACTTTGGACAGCATCCCGCCCCGGCCCCTGGTCCGCACTTGCTGGCGCTTGAAGCAGCCACATACCCCTGTAGCAGTTTCGCTTCTGTAACCTCCCCGGATACCGCGCTCATTCCGCCTCCCTTGACCAGGGCCACCACGCCCGGCACGGACATCTGCTTCGCAATCTGGTCGTAATCCGCCGAACCTGGTTTCAGGGTAAAGAGACCGCACTTGATCCCTTTCGCCTCGATTGTCCGCGCGGCCGCTTTCATCGGCGTCGAAGGGGGCTTGACCGCAGTCCCTTCCTTCCCCGGTAAATAAATGAAAACGGCGTCCGTTTTTATCGCCAAGGTGTTCAGTTCCGAAAACGCGCCAATGCTCGTTCCCACGCTCGTTTCACCCGCTGCCGCCGCCTCTGGACTCGTGTCCGTGCCGCCTGCCGCGCTCTGTATCGCCGCCGGATTCGCAAAACCTGCCGTCGGAACTTGCGTCGAGACCTTGTCGCTCTTAACCATGCCTCGCACCACCATTACTCCGGCGGCAGCCAGCACGATGACCCCCACCACCCACCGCGCTTTGCTTGGCTTCACGGTGCTCTTGCAGCCGCAGCCAGGTCCGCAGCAGACCGACGCTTCCTGTTTCGGTAACTCCATATTCTCAGGTTGTTGTCCGTCTTCGTTCGATGTGCTCATATTTCATTTCCTATGTTGTTTACTCGTTTTCGTCTGTTCACTTTACCCGCAACACCCGCCGCGGCGCGGCGCAACGTTGCTGCCCAAATTCAATGACTCCTTCCTCGCCGTGATTTCCAGGCTGGTGACGTAATCGCTCGGCTTGCCTCCGGCAGGCAGATGGGTCATGATTTTCTGATAGAGCGGGTCTTGCCAGTCCACCATGCCGTCAATGTACGCCGGCCTGGACTTCGCCACGATGTCCCTCAAGCCCGCCTCTTTGGCCATCCGCTCCGTCTCCGACACCAGCACCGCGCCAGCCACACAGCCCAGCAGTGCCTCGACACTCTCGACAATCGCCCCCGGCAACGGCTTGAGCAGCGCCAGGTCCGACACCGCCACCCGCCCGCCCGGCTTCAGCACC